>JABZGO010000046.1:0-269 GCA_015259305.1 Alloprevotella tannerae
AATATGTGTATAGCCATTTTGTTGTAGTTTTTTTAAGCGAGATGAGGTAAAGTCTACAAATTTTCCGCATCCGTTTTCTGCCAAGGTACCATTGTGGGTGTTGTTATTGCGCGTATTACCATAAAGTCTTGGTAATACTTGGTAAATGTTAATTTGTGCCATTGTGGTTAAAGAGAAAAATGACAATGCTACAAATAGTAGTCTGTAGTTCATGTGTGATTGAAAATAAAGAATTAACCTTGCCTATCTTTTTCCTAGTGGACAGACAG
>JABZGO010000046.1:279-10866 GCA_015259305.1 Alloprevotella tannerae
ACTTCAGTTCCTTGGGCTTGGGCAATTTTGTAAATCATGCCTTGAAGAGCTTTGCCTGGACCACATTCTGTAAAATCCTTGCACCCATCTGTAATCATGTTTTGAACTTCCTTTGTCCATAACACGCTATGGGTAAGTTGCTGAATGAGATTGTCCTTGATTTCTTCAGGATTAGTATGTACTTTGCCGTCTACATTCTGATAAACAGGGCAAATAGGTCTCTTAAATTCTGTTGTAGCAATAGCAGCCTCCAACTCCTCTTGCGCGGGCTGCATCAAAGGGCTATGAAAAGCTCCACCTACAGGTAGGATTAAAGCGCGTTTTGCGCCGGCTTTTTTTAGTTTTTGGCAGGCTTCCTCTATTGCCTGTAAATGACCTGAAATTACTAATTGACCTGGACAATTAAAGTTAGCAGGAACAACAATATGCCCATCTTTACTTGTTTCAGCACAGACAGCCTCAACTTGCTCATCGGGTAAAGCTATGATCGCAGCCATTGTTCCTGGAGCTGTTTCACAAGCTTTTTGCATAGCCCTTGCGCGAGCTGCAACTAATTTTAATCCATCTTCAAAACTTAAGCAGCGGGCTGCAACCAAAGCTGAAAATTCACCAAGAGAGTGTCCTGCCACTAAATCTGGATTAAATTGTTCACCTAAACAAAGTGCTTTGATGACGCTATGTAAAAAGACCGCAGGTTGTGTAACTTTTGTTTGCTTCAACTCTTCATCTGTTCCATCAAACATTATGTCAGTAATTTTGAAACCAAGAATTTCATTGGCCTTTTCAAAGAATTGCTTAGCAACAGGATGACGCTCATATAGCGGCTTACCCATACCAATAAATTGTGCTCCTTGCCCTGGAAATATAAATGCCTTCATATCGAATATATTATTTTATATAAGATTATTGTCGACCTTTATTTAATATTAGGTCCACATAAAACTGCCTGCAAAGGTAGTAATTTATTATTAGGAATCAGGCTCTTTTGCTACAATATTATAGAGTTTGATGGGTTGTCGTCATGGTATTAAAGGTGGAGATTTTAAGAGTTCAAAACGTAATTGAGTTGGAATACTCTCTAAGCGTCTTCCAACTGCCTTTTTTATTAAGTTCTTTCCTATGGCTTTATAATCATAGGTACCATCGGGATTAATTGTTAGCTCAACTTCTTGAGCATCTGCGCCAATGTCATTTACAAAACGCAATGTTGCTTTGTTCGCTTGGATTTTATGCGTGACGATCAGCCAAACACCATACAGGTCACTGCTTAAATCACCTTTCAAGTAGCCATTCATTTTTCCCAAGAAATTATATCCAGGCACTTCTATTGAGGCGTCATAAAGATCTAATACAAGAGAAATGTGATTAGATTTGCAATAAAACTTCCCTTTAAATGGTTGTTGTGCCTTAATAGAATGTGTTGTGAGCAAGAGGAAGAGGAATAGGATTATGAAAACTCTCATTCGTCTTTTAACTTAAGGATCATTGTTGCAGCCCCTATATTAATTATGTCTCCTTCTTGAAGATGTGCTTGTTCACGAAGCTGCAAAAGTTGATTTTGCAAGAAAGTTCCCGTATTTGAAGGGGCATCTTGTAGCAAAAAAAGAATCTTTCCATCTTTGTCTTTTTCTGCTGTTATAATGCAATGGGTTGTATCAATACTCGGATCTACTGTTCTAAAGGCAAGATTGGCTTTCGATCCTTTAACTGAGCGCCCAATAATGTTCGCACCAAGCATAAGCGGTAAAATTTGCTTAAGCTGAAATGCATTTTCTAAAATTGTAAGATAACCAACGGGAATTTCCTTAGAAAGATCTTGATTGTCCTTTGGGTGAGGTAATCTGATCTTGAATTGCTTGTGGCATTCCGTACATTCAAAAACTAGTATTCGTCCTGCTTCATATTGGGTTTCGTCAAACAAAATTGTTTGATCACATTTAGGACAACGTATGCGTTTCATTAATTCTAAAGCTTAGGAACTTGTAATATCCAGCCTTGCTCAAAGCGGAAGTCTTGCTTATGTAGCTTTAATGCTTTTTGCGCTTCTTGAGCCGTTGCGTATTTGCCATAAACAACGCGAGTCATTTTCGATTTAGAGAGGACATTTCCCTCTTGAAATCCATCAGCTCTAAGTTGCTTTATAAATATATTTGCATTTGTTTTGTTAACAGAAGATGCTAATACTATTGTAAAATACGATGTTGCTGTTTTTGCTACTCGTTGGGGCAGAACTTCTCCAATTTGTTTGTTAACTGAAGACTTATCTGTGGTCTGTCTTTTTATCTGACAGAGAGGTGTGGCTTGCTTTAAATCTGTTTTTTTTATGTGCTCAATCGGAGGAATGATTGCTGCTTGACTTAACAGAGATTTGTTGTTTAGTGTAAACGGATCTCCCCAAACTATGACATAACATACAACCGCAATTATTACTGCAGCAAAATAATTGATAAATTCTCTGTTAATAGAAAATGTGTAGTTCTTTTTGTTTGGTTTAGTAGCGTCTTGCTTTCTGGAATGAATTTGAGCTTCCTTTAATTCTTGAATAGGGAAAGCATCTAATCCGAATAGTTCTGGAGATAATATACCTGAATCAATTGGATGAAAAATGTATCGTCCGTCGATATTAAGACTCAATGTGCCGACACCATTTAATTCATAATAGCCATTCTGTAGTAGCTCAGTTTTTAAATTTTGAACAGCATCTTCTATCATTTGCATTGTTTCTGTATATGAGGTATCATAAACTTTCATATACGATTGTACTAACAATCCATCGTTTACAGTTAGCTGTGGGTTAAAGCCAACACTGCGATAGGGGGGCAAGAATAGTTTTTCGTCTTCAACGCAACGTGCCGAGACATATTGCGTCACAAATCCTCCTAAATGCGGCACTATTACGCATTTATGTTCTAGAAGAAGATTCTCTATATGTCTGGCAATTTCATTCATAGACTGCAAAAATAAGGATTATTCTTGAATTTTCCGAAGACAAAAACATACTTATTGTAGATCCAATACGAGCATTTCTTAGAGGTAGAATGCTAATGGGCTGATTTGTAGACAGGAGAGATAAAGAAGAAAAAGTTATATTACTTTTTAATTGTTCGCTTCCTAAGCTTAGGCAACTTAAGTTTCGTTCCAATTGGAACTAAGTCTGGGTTTTTTAGCTGATTGAAAGTGAAAATGTAGATAGCATAAGACTTATCACCATATATACCCTTGGCTAAATGGTAAATGGTTTCTCCTTTCTTTAGTTCGTGGATTGATAATGTCCCTATAATTTGAAAACGTCCATTTGGCAGTTGTGGATAGACTTTATCATAATTGATAGTATCTGCTTCTGTTGTAGTATTTATTCTTTGGTTCCTATTTTCCACCTTTTCTGCCTTCATTTGTGATGAGGAATAAGTCGTGACAACTGTCTTTCTTTTCCCATCTACAGGCTTAGATTTTTGTTCAGCTTTTTCGCAGGGGCAAAACCATCGATAATAGCCAGCATAATAGCAGAATGTGGATTGTAGAATGAAAATTGAGGAGATAAAAAAACACTTTATTAAAAACCTTTTTCGCTGTGACAGGTTGTCTCGACTTGAAGATTCTGCCTCCTGATCGTCTGGTTGATTAACATTCCTCACCTCTTCTTCATTTTCTTGAGATAGAGCTTGTGAGTCCTTCAAAGGCTGCTCAGGCTTATTAGGTTCAATAGCTATAGGCTGAGAAGAGGGTGTTTGAGTGGGAGTATGAGGAGGGGTGACTATTTCAATTTTGTGTAATTCTTTATACTCAAGATTCTGAATGGGAGAGCCCGTGATTTCTTTCTCTTGTTCAATTCTTTCATTAAGAAAAAAAGAATCTTCTTCTTGGAGGTCAGATGAATCAACTGATTCTTTTTTGTGGAGATTATTCTCAATCTTATTTTGTGATTTCTGATCTAGGTTAAGTATCGATTCATGGATTGGGGATTGAGTCGTACTAATTTCTTGGTCTATTTTGGCCTCTGCCTTTGTCAATTCCTCGTCTGTTGTCTCATCTTGAAGAGTGATTGTTTGAAAATCGGCAAAAGGCTTATTGATTAAATCCTTAAGTTGACTATCTGGTACGAAAGATAATCTAGAGTGACTATCAATTCTAAATCTTTCTCCTGTGTTGATGTTTATACTTTCTCGATCGTTGACCGTTATAACTTTAAAGATTCCGAAACCCTTTATTTTCACAAAGCTTTCGTGTGTCAGTTCTTCTTCTATAAGGTCAAAGAAAGCCCTACAGAATGCTTCTGCTTTCTTTTTCGAAATATTGGCCCGTAGTGCAAAGGTGTCAGCTACTTCTTGTAGCAGCAACTTTCTGTTCATCGCTTTCTATTATTTGATTTTATCTTTTAGTATATTACTCGGTTTAAAACTCAAAGCCAATTTTGGAGGGACAAGCATGCGTTGTTTATTCGTAGGGTTAGTTACAATCCTTTCTAACTTTTTCTTTACCTCAAAAGTGCCAAAGCCTTGAAGTGAAAGACTATCTCCCTCTTCCAGACTTTCTGCAAATACGGTAGAAAATATTGAGGCTAACCTTTGAGTTTCTTTAGCCTTCTCATCCAATTTCGTTGCTAAATCAGCTATAAACTCCTTATTGTTCATGTTGCGTTGTTCCGTATAAATCGTAATCCGTGGCATTTTGAATGAGTACATCATAAAATTTGCCTATTTGTAAGTTCTCAGCTTTATTAATGTATACTTCTCCATCAACTTCTGGAGAGTCGTCAGCTGTGCGTCCAATATAATAGTCACCTTCTTTTTTATCTATAATTGTTTTCAGAACAGAACCGATTAACTCTTGATTGAGTTCTTCGGAAATCCCTCTTTGTAGTTTCATCAAGCGGTCTAAACGTTCTTGTTTAACATTTTCAGGTACATCGTCTTTATAGTGGTTGGCTGCATAAGTTCCTTCTTCTTCACAGTAAACAAATGCTCCCAATCGATTGAAGCGAGTTTCCTTTACAAATTGCAGCAATTCTTCAAAGTCTTCATCTGTTTCTCCAGGGAAACCTAAAAGCAGTGTTGTGCGAATGCATATATCGGGTACTTTTTCTCGCATTTTGCGGATTAAGTCTATTGTCTCTTGCTTTGTGACGTGACGATGCATGCGTTGTAAAACATTGTCGCTGATATGCTGTAATGCTATGTCGAGATAATTGCAAATATTATCATGTTTGCTAATCACTTCCAATAGAGAATCCGGAAATTGATTAGGGTAAGCATAATGTAGACGCACCCATTCTACACCGGGAGTCTCTGCAATCTTTTCTACTAATTCAGCGATGCGTTGCTTATGATATAAGTCTACACCATAATAGGTTAATTCCTGTTCAATAATTTGGAACTCTTTTACACCTTGATCAACGAGAGTGCGAACTTCAGCTAAGATATCCTCTATCGGCCTGCTTATATGTCTTCCCGTTATTAAAGGTATAGCACAATAAGCGCATTTGCGGTCGCATCCTTCTGCAATTTTTAGATACGCATAATGAGGTGGTGTTGTGATCTGGCGTTCGTTGGCAGAACGGAAGTCATAACGTTGACTTAGTTCTTTGAGTAATTGATTCCAGTCAAATTTACCGTAGAATTTATCTACTTGCGGAATTTCTTTCTGCAATTCAGACATATAACGCTCCGAGAGACATCCCATTACATAGACTTGCTTCAAGTTTCCAACCTCTTTTTGCTGACACAATTCTAATATAACATTGATGCTTTCTTCTTTTGCCGCCGCAATGAATCCGCAAGTGTTCACTACAGCAATTCCCCCGTGCGTTTGCTCGGGGTTATGATAAGTAGTAAAACCATGTGCTTCAAATTGGTGAAGCAGCCGTTCTGAATCGACCAAATTTTTGGAACATCCCAAGGTGAGAATATCTACGTTCATCTTATTTCTCTCCTGTATCAAATAAACTTTCTACAAAATCTGTTTTGTTGAATGGCTGAAGATCTTGCATTCGTTCTCCTAATCCGATATAACGAACGGGCACTTTTAATTGATGAGAGATTCCTAAGACAACGCCACCTTTTGCTGTGCCGTCTAACTTTGTAATGGCGAGACTTGTAACATCTGTAGCCTTAATAAACTGTTTGGCTTGCTCGAATGCATTCTGACCTGTACTGCCATCTAATACAAGTAAGACTTCGTCGGGTGCTTCCGGAATTACTTTCTGAATGACTTTCTTTATTTTAGTCAATTCATTCATTAAGTTTACCTTGTTGTGAAGTCGTCCGGCCGTATCAATTAATACGACATCTGCATTATTGGCTTTTGCCGAACTGAGGGTGTCGTAAGCAACGCTAGCAGGATCGCTACCCATTTGCTGTTTGATAACGGGGACTCCGATTCTTTCGCCCCAAATGCACAATTGTTCGACGGCTGCTGCGCGGAATGTATCTGCTGCGCCTAAATATACGCGCTTTCCTTCTTGTTTAAAATGGTAGGCCAACTTGCCAATAGTCGTTGTTTTGCCCACACCGTTTACGCCAACTACGAGAATGACATAAGGACGTCCGTTTTCGGGGATAATAAAGCCTTCATCTTCGTTATTTCCGCTTTCAGTAAGGAGTGATGAAACCTCATCTCTCAACAGCTTATTCAATTCAGATGTTGTCACGTATTTAGCGCGTGCAACGCGATCTTCTATTCGGCGAATGATGTCGACGGTCGTTTCTACGCCTACATCTGAAGAGATGAGCGCATCCTCCAAATCATCTAAAACCTCATCGTCGACTTTTGACTTTCCGACTACGATGCGTGCAAGTTTATTAAAGACATTTGTCTTTGTCTTTTCAAGTCCTGCATCCAGAACCTCTTTTTTTTCTTTTTTGGAAAATAGATTGAAGAATCCCATAGCTATGTTTTCTTGGTGCAAACTTACGAATTTATTTTCGTATTTGCAGATATAAAAAACCCTCTCGTAGTTGCGAGAGGGTATATAGTAAATATACTATTGAGACTTTAGTTCTTGAAAAAGTCCTGAACTGCTTCGTTCGGAACCATCTTTTCATCAAAGAAGTAAGCACCATTCTCGGGGTTCTTAACCATCTTGATAACTTTCGTGTAGGAGCGGCCGTCTTTTTTGCCTTCCTGCAACGTAGCGACTGTTTTCTTTGCCATTGCCTGTATGTTTTTAGAATAAGTAGCGTTATCTATGATTGAGCATACTGAATTGTATCAGCAGGTCATCAAAGACTAATCACTTAATCTCTTTGTGGATAGTCATTCGTTTGAGAATGGGGTTGTATTTCTTCAACTCCAAACGCTCGGGAGTATTTTTGCGATTCTTAGTCGTAATATAACGAGAGGTTCCCGGCAGACCACTTTCTTTCATTTCTGTACATTCGAGGATGACCTGCACGCGATTGCCTTTTGCTTTCTTTCCTGCCATGATATTATATCTTTTAACCGATTACCTTTATATCTTTCCAGTCGCAGTAACCTTTTTCTACCGCGCTGTTCAGCGCAGCATCAAGGCCGACTTTGTTTATGAGCCGAAGTCCTGCTGCGCTAATGCGAAGGCTGACCCAGCATTCCTGTTCTACATAATAGAACTTCTTTGTGAACAAGTTTACGTCAAAGCTACGCTTTGTACGGCGCTTTGATTTCGAAACATTGTTGCCAATCATGGCCTTTTTCCCTGTAAGTTGACAAATCTTAGACATTACTATCTATTTCTGTTTTTTTATTCTTCGTGAACGATTCTCCCAATACGAGGTGCAAAGTTAATCCTTACTTTTTTTTCTACCAAATCTTTTCTAAGAAAATGCGCCTTAAATCACACTTTCTCAATATATATACTCACTATAAGCCAAAGAAAAAATAATTTCGAAACATCCAACGAGAGTCTTTACGCTGTTTTTTTGTCTAGATCAACTTCTATGTAGAGAAGTTTGATTCGTTACCTTTCTCGTTTGTCTATCATATCAGCTAAGAGTATAAAAATAATGAATTTCAAATTTGAGTGTTTCGTGAATCGCTACTTGTTTTCCGCAATAAAAATGATGATTTATATAGTCTAAGGCCTTTTTCGACATTCTCCCTTCACGAGCGTACAGTCATTCTCTCGTGGACGTAGAAATTTCCTGACGTGAGAAAATTTTTGTACCTTTGCAGTGGTATCCAATTTTTGCTTGAGATGAGTAATAATACTCAAGCTTGTTTAGATGCTAAAGGCAGGTGGACGCGGCTACTTGCCTAGTGAAGACATTTATTTTATAACCTTAAACAATTCGTAGTATGACAGTGTTCTATAAATTACAGAAAACGACGGGAGGCCTTCCTATAAATTCAAAAATGAAAGTGATGCCGGTAAGGCAAATAGCGGTTGACTTTGAATCTCTAGCACAAAAGATCTCTGTGGGTACGACTTTTTCGTCGGCCGATCTGATTGGCGCATTGGATGCATTGAAAGAAGCAATGATTGCTGAATTGAAAGAGGGCGGGCGCGTACACCTTCCGGGGCTTGGCTATTTCTCTTTGTCAATTAAGGGGGAGGTTTATCAAGATGCTAAGACGCAGCGTTATCGCCTACGGTCTCCTCGCATACGCAAAATTAAATTTCTTCCTGAAAGAACCTTGATGAAGCGATTAGCAGATACGCACTTCGCTAATGCTGGTTCTACATCGTTGACGTCGAAGCCACTAAGCGAGATGGAAATAGACAATGCTTTGCGTTTATTGTTTGCCCAACAGCAAGTATTGACAGTGGGGCAGCTTCAAGATTACCTTCATTTGCGACACACATTCGCTTATCGTTTGGTAAAAACCTTAGAGAAGAAAGGAAAAATTCGCAATATTGGCTCGGTGTATCGTAAAGTCTTCGTACCAGGGGAAGCTTTAAATATTCTTTCTGAATAATAAGAGTAGACAAGTGTTGTCAGTGAACACATAATATAATACAGCTTCAAGCATTTATTGAGGGGGCTTGATAGAAGCAGGCGATGCCGCGTTATCATCGTGTGTTTTAGTCGAGCCTCCTTTGTTTGACTATTATTATTGTTGTACATCTCATTTCGGTAAGAGAGAGAAGTGAAGACAAAGTAAAGTGGAAAATTGCAGTTGGTTGGATACGCGAGAATTATAACTCTTTTTCTTTGTTTCAAACAGAATTTGGCGCGGATAAATTTGGATGTTTGGACCTATTCATCGTAACTTCGTTGCCAGATTACAACCTAATATGGAAGAATTTGTTCATTTACACGTTCACTCTCAATATTCTATCCTTGATGGACAAGCCTCTATCGGCAACTTGCTAAAAAAAGCTATGGCTGATGGAATGCAAGGTATGGCACTTACAGATCATGGAAACATGATGGGTGTCAAAGAATTTTACAATGAAGCTAAAAAAGCCATAGGTAAAGCTAAAGAGAGTCTCAAAAAGGCACAAGAAGAGGGGGGGAGTGAAGAGCAAATCGCCAAATTACAAAGAGCGGCTGCTTTTAAGCCAATTTTGGGCTGTGAAATGTACGTTGCTCGTCGCACGCTGAAAGACAAAAAAGATAAAACAGACCAAAGTGGACACCATCTTATAGTCTTGGCCAAAAATAGTGTGGGATATCATAATCTTATTAAGCTCGTTTCTAAAGCTTGGGTTGATGGTTTTTATATGCGGCCGCGTACGGATCACGAGGAGTTGGCCAAATATCGCGAAGGACTTATTGTTTGTTCCGCTTGTTTAGGAGGAGAGATTCCAAGCAATATACTAAAAGACGATATAGATAAGGCAAAAGAGGCCGCTCGTTGGTTTAAAAGCATTTTTGGCGATGACTATTATTTAGAGTTGCAACGCCACGAAGTAAAAGATCCATCAATTCAAGCCAATCGCGAGGTATACGGGCTTCAAACTAAGGTAAACGAAGTTCTTATACAATTAGCAAAAGAGCTGGATATTAAGTTGATTTGCTCCAATGACGTCCACTTTGTTAATGAAGAAGATGGAGAAGCTCATGATCGACTTATATGCCTATCTACAGGAAAGGATTTAGACGACCCGAAGCGTTTGCTTTATACGAAACAAGAGTGGTTTAAAACTCAACGGGAAATGAACAAAATCTTTGAGGATATTCCCGAAGCAATGCGGAATACCATCGAGATTTGCAACAAGGTCGAACTCTATTCTATTGATCACGCGCCAATCATGCCCAATTTCCCGATTCCGGAATCTTTTGGAACGGAAGAGGAATATAGAAGTCGCTTAACGGAAGAAGATTTGTTCAATGAGTTTACGCGAGATGAAAATGGAAAAGAGATTGTGTCGCGTGAAGAAGGATTGAAGAAAATTGAAAAACTTGGCGGCTTCAATAGACTATATCGCATCAAATTTGAGGCAGATTATTTAGCAAAGCTCGCATACGATGGCGCAAAACAGCGCTATGGCGAGCCTTTGTCAGATGAGGTCAAGGAGCGTATCAATTTTGAATTGCACATTATGAAGGTTATGGGCTTCCCTGGCTATTTCTTGATTGTGCAAGACTATATTAATACAGCTCGCAACGAATTAGGTGTAAGCGTCGGGCCGGGTAGAGGTTCTGCAGCTGGCAGTGCGGTGGCTTATTG
>JABZGO010000047.1 GCA_015259305.1 Alloprevotella tannerae
TTGAAAAAATAACCCCCGAAGTCCAATTTTACAGGGCTTCGGGGAGGATATTTATGCTCTTTTGAGTTTTACCGGACAGCAATAGATTTTTTTCTTTCTTCCGCCGCAGCGAACGAAAAGCACTAAGCCTTGTAAAAATTCCCACCTAAGGGAATTTTAATTCCCCTAATGAGATTTTTTTTCCTACCTAAGAGAATTTTTGCGGTCACTAAGTCTAAGTAAAACAAGCTCTTATCCTTGCAGAAAAGGGACGTTATAGTTGTAAAAACGTAGTAGATAGCGAGCCGTTATAAAGGCGCGTTGCTCCCTGCGACGGTGGCTTTAGATCGTGGCCGCCGCAGCGTGAAGCCTAGCGCCTCAAGTTGTGTGCACATAAGGCTGGCAGCTCCTTTTCAGTAAGGTGTAGAATGCATAAGGAGAGGTTCGCTGCCTCATTGTCGCGTTGGCGGCAAGACTTTTAATCGTATCATCGAATCGATGGCTATCAATTTGCTACAAATCATAGCTAAGTTTTAACGCCGTCAATAGTAGTTTATGAGTATAAAATCCCCCTTTTCGCTCGATAAAGTGCAAAATAATGGATAAAAACTTTTCTTTTATAGAAAACCTTTTTATCTTTGCTATGATTTTGGGAGAGGTTTGAAGATTAACAACACCACAGCCTCCGATAAGAAGGCTGTACATTCTACGCTTTTAATCGCAATGATTTACCTTTATAATTGTGCTCGGCCATTGCCGAGATGGGTTGCATGGCGAGAAAGGTAAAAATGGCTTAACCCCTTACTTTGAGTAGATAAATACGATATACACACATCATTCACTTAAATGACACATCTAATGAAGAAAAGAATTCTTTTCGCTGCAATGGGATTGGCCCTCAGTGCCGGTTGCTTTGCACAGAGTGCGTCTGACGTTATCATTAAGACGACATCAGGTGATAAAACGTACAAGATCAGTGAAGTTAAGAATCTGCGCATCGAAGGCAATGCACTTAAGGTCAATAAAAAGACCGGCGAAGCTGCAGATACTTACAACTTCGACGAGATCAAGTCGATTATGTTTGCGCTTCCGACAGGAATTGATAACGCCCGCCTCCCCGAAAGTAATCTCACGATCAGCTCACCCGCTGGTAGCAATATGATTTACGTGAAAGGCAACGAGCCGGGCAAGCGCTACGACGTAGCCATCTACGATGCAGCCGGCAAGTGCGTAATGCGCGATGCCAACTGGCAAGGAGCGCCCATCAACGTAGCCAACCTCAGCAAGGGCGTGTTTGTATTCAAGATCAATAAAACGGCTATTAAATTCAGCAAGTAATCTTATGAAGAAGTATATTTTTCTCCTTCTGGCCGCTTGCCAAGGTTTAGCAACCATGGCGCAAGAGAATGTGGCCTACAAGTTAAAAGTAAATTTGGCTTCAGGTGAGAAACTCGCCTTCAGAGCTGATGAAGTAGACTCCATCACCTTCGCCAACTACGAAAAGGTGCAAGTAAATCTCTCCAAGCGCTTCGTGACCTCAACGACGATAGCCGTTAACATCGACTTGCAAGAAAACTCAAAGCGCTTCTATGCCCTTTGCTTGCCGGCTGATCAGCAGATCCCCGAAGACCAAGTGAAGGATTACATTCTGAAGAACAAGACGGTTGAGGCCGAAACGTCATACAAGAAGTCGTTTGATCTGCTTAAGCTGGAAACGGAATATACGATCTACGCCTTGGCTTTTGATATGAACGACATCCCGAGCAATGTGAGCAAGCTGACGCTGAAGACGGGCGCTGTGGCTGATGATCCGTTTAGCATTGCGATCGATAAAGTGAGCAATCGTAGCGTGAAATATACTGTTACGCCGAAAGATCCGAGCATCAAATATTACACGCTCTCCTCTACGCTCGACAAATACAATGAAGACTGCACGGCCGGCGAAAACGCAGGCGACGTCATTCAGCACTACATCGCGATGTGGACGCAGTTTGCTTCTTGGTATGGCTCTACTTGGCAGGAGATGATGAAGCTCGATATGAAGACGGGTACCTTCACGAACGAGCAAAGCGAGCTCCTCTGGGATGCTGATCAGATGATCGTGGCTTTTGGTATGAACGATGCCGGCGAACTTGTTACGCCGATCGTTACGAAGAAGTATCGCACGAATAAGCCGACACCGTCTGACATCGAAATTAAGCTCGAACTTGCTCGCACACCGGCTTATCGCGACGTGGCTGTAAAGACTACCGTCAACAATAATAAGGACTACTTCGTGAGTGTGCAACCGGCTTCTTATGTAGACAAATTTGCTACTAAAGAAGAGATGATCAACAGCCTTTGCTACAATACGCACAGCATAGCCGGACTGACGCACAACGGCAGTAAAGAAGAAATCGAGTTCAGACCCTTTAAGCCCAACGAGTACTACTACGTAATCGCAGTAGGTTTGGACGAAGGCGCTCCCTGCTCAGAGCCGGTGATGCTGAAGTTTTTGAACCCCGGCAACTAATCCTTTCGGATGCCCAATCAAAACCGTATTGACAAACTTTGATTAAAGGAACACACACGAATGAAAAAAATAATAGTTTTAGCGTTGGCGGCCTTAGGCTTCACCTTCGCTTCAGCCCAGACTGAAAACAGTGAAATTGTGCGCATTCACAAGAATGACCACACGAGCAAGGCTGTCCTGCTGAGTCAGGTTAAAGACATCACCTTCGAGAAGATCACCCCTTTGAAGATGGATGTAGACTTTGAGAACATCAAGAGCGACGAGTACACGGCAGACTTTAAGATGCCGGCAGGCTGCAAGCGCTGGTTCTTGAAGATTGCTACGACGCCGCTTACCGGCACGGAAGCTGAAAAGCGCGAGCAAGTAATCATTGCCCACAACAATGAGTTTACGGAGAGCAAATACTTCCGTATGCAAAACGCAGAGGCAAGCACGACCTACTATTTCTACATGCTGCTCTTCGATGAAGATGACGTGGCAGTAGGCTTGTCAGAGGCTTCTGTGAAGACTTTAGCGCCCGTGAGTGACGAATTTAATATTGCAGTCAGCGAAATCACTTCCAACAATGCTAAAATCGAGATCACTCCAAAGGATGAGAATATGCGCTACTACAGATTCCTCGTTACGGAGGATGTTCGCGAGCAAATGATTGCAAGAAATGGTAGCATACAAGCGGCCGATTTGGCTTTCTGGAAAGAGATGGCGCAGCAGTCGGGCGTAGAGCTTGACCAGTATATCACGCAAAACACGAAGACGGGCTTCTCTTCTTTTGAGGCCAAAGACTTCCTCGGCTCTCCGCTTAAGGCTGAGACGAAATACTATGCATATTGCTATGGTGTAGAGCCGGATGGCACTTTCACAACCGGCGTTTACGAACAAGAATTTACTACGGCGGCCGCAAAACCATCTGATAATGTTGTCACCGCAAACATCGTAAAAACGTATACGGACGGATGCGACATCGATGTGAAGACGACGAACAACGATCCCTACTTTATGACGATTCAGAAGGAGAGCGTTTGGAACAACTTCGTTTCAAAATCGGGTAGTGAGAAAGCTGCAGCGCAAGACCTTGTCGACCTGATCCTTTCGCACGGTGGTAATCTTGATTACTATACGCACCAGGGCAACTACCAAGGCAAGCTGGAGACCGGTATGGACAACGAAGACTGCGTCGTAATCATCTTTGGTTACGAGGGCGGTGTAACTACAGCCGTGCAAACATTGAAATTCCGCACGGTCAACCAATAGTCGTATAGTTTAAAACGGCTATATACTCTGATTTATGGTTGAGGGAGCTGCAAGGCTCCCTCTTTTTTGTATCCTTACGAAGCCCGTCCTCCGGCGCATCATTTGCGAAGCGTCCTGCGCTACCCGCTTTTTCGCTCTTCAAAAGACACCCGCGCATCGTTTGCTGCCAGCAAACTATCGTATGACGGGAGCAAACTATAGTTTGGTGGGGTCAAACGATAGTTTGTCGGCAGCAAACGATCGAGCGATGCATAGTTGGCGGCGTTACTTTTTAGCATACGCTTCCATTTTGCAAGCCCTCTTGCCGCTCTTCCTTTTTGCTGAAAGCAGAGAATTGACTATTTTTGTGCTGATTTATACCCTTATGATTCACCGTTTGCTCCTGCATCGTCACGGGCAAGCATTTATGCCCCGATCTGCCGGATCGGGCAAACACAGAGACAATGGCAAAAAGCGAAGAGACCCCGATGATGAAGCAGTTTTACGACCTCAAGGCCAAACACCCTGATGCCGTTCTGCTGTTTCGTTGCGGCGATTTTTACGAAACCTATGCTAAAGATGCCGTTACCGCGGCGCAGGTGCTCGGCATTACGCTCACCCATCGCAACAACAAGGGCCGCACGCAGTCGGTCGAGATGGCGGGCTTCCCTTATCACGCCTTGGATACGTATTTGCCCAAACTCATCCGCAGCGGCTTTCGCGTGGCGATCTGTGATCAGCTGGAAGATCCGAAACTAACGAAGAAACTCGTCAAGCGCGGCATTACGGAGCTCGTAACGCCGGGCGTTGCTTTGGACGATACAGTCTTGGAAAGTCGGAAAAACAACTTCCTCGCAGCGCTTACTTATGGTAAGGCCGACTTAGGCATAGCTTTCTTGGATATTTCTACGGGCGAATTTCTCGTGGCCGAGGGCTCGACGGAATATATCGATAAATTGCTCAACGACTTTGCGCCCAAGGAGGTGCTCGTCACGCAGGGAAGGAAAGGAAAGTTTGCCGAGACTTTTGGTAATAAATACTTCGTCTTTGAATTGGAAGACTGGGCCTTCTCCGCGCCGACAGCCAGAACCCGCCTGTGCAAGCATTTTGAGGTGAAGAGCCTCAAAGGCTTTGGCGTGGACCATTTAGAAACTGCCCTTATCTCTGCCGGCGCCATTATGGCTTATCTCGAACTGACACAACACAAAGAGACGGGTCACATCACCCGCCTGTCGCGGATCGAAGAGGACCATTTCGTTCGGATGGATAAGTTTACCGTGCGCAATCTCGAACTCCTCCGCCCGATGGCCGACGATGGGCGCTCGCTCTTGGACGTTATAGACCGCACGCTCTCGCCTATGGGCGCTCGCCTCTTGCGCCGCTGGCTGCTCTTCCCGTTGCGGTCGGTTAAGATGATTCAGCAGCGGCAAGATGGCGTGGAGTATTTCTTCAAAGCGCCCGAGTTTGCCGAACTCTGTACCGACTGCTTGGGGCGTGTGGGCGACGTGGAGCGCCTCGTTTCTAAAGCCGCCGTGGGAAGAATCAATCCGCGCGAACTCCAACAATTGCGCTTGGCGCTCGAAAGTATAGCCCTCATTACGCGCGCTTGCGAGCACGCCGACAACGAACAGATGCGCGCCTTCGGCACGGCGCTCGATGCTTGCGAGGCATTGCGCGAACTGATCGCGAAATCGCTTGTGCCTGATCCGCCCTTGCTGCTTAATCGCGGCAATGTGATTGCGGCGGGTGTAGATGCGGAACTCGACGAGCTGCGCAACATCTCTGCCTCCGGCAAAGACTACTTGCAGCAGATTCGCGATAGAGAAGCGGCCGCCACAGGTATAACAAGCTTGAAGATTAGTTTTAACAACGTCTTCGGTTATTACATCGAAGTGCGCAATACTTACAAAGATCAGGTGCCGACCGATTGGATTCGGAAGCAAACTTTGGTAAATGCGGAGCGCTACATCACGCAGGAACTGAAGGATTACGAGGAGAAGATTCTCGGCGCTGAAGATAAGATTGCCGTCATCGAGACACGCATCTTCAACGAACTGATCGAAACGACGAAAAAGTATATCGCGCCCTTACAACTCGATGCTTCGACGCTCGCTGCTTTGGATTGCCTCTACGCTTTCTCCGTCGTGGCGCGCGAGCACAACTATATTCGCCCCTCGGTCGACGAATCTACAACGCTCGATATCCGTGCGGGTCGCCACCCCGTCATAGAAACGCTGCTGCCGCCCGGAGAATCTTACGTCCCCAACGATGTTCGGCTCGATACAACCAAGCAGCAGATCATCATCATCACAGGCCCGAATATGGCGGGTAAGAGTGCCTTGCTCCGGCAAACGGCGCTCATCACGCTCCTCGCGCAAGTGGGCGCTTTTGTGCCGGCTGAGCAAGCGCAAATCGGTATGGTCGACAAGATCTTTACGCGTGTCGGCGCCAGCGACAATATCTCGATGGGCGAGAGTACGTTTATGGTGGAGATGAGTGAGGCGGCCAACATTATGAACAATCTCTCGGAGCGCAGTCTCGTACTCTTCGATGAGTTGGGTCGAGGCACGTCGACTTATGATGGCATTTCGATCGCCTGGGCTATTGTCGAACACTTGCACGAAAACGGAACTTGTCGGCCGCGGACGCTCTTTGCGACGCATTACCACGAACTCAACGAGATGGAAAAGCTCTTTGAGCGCGTGAAGAATTGGAACGTGTCGGTGCGGGAAGTAAATGGGCGCATCGTCTTCTTACGCAAGTTGACGCGCGGCGGATCTGAGCATTCTTTTGGTATACACGTGGCGAAGATTGCCGGTATGCCGGGGCGCATCGTCAAGCGCTCGGAGCAGATTCTCCACGATTTGGAGGCCAACAACGCACGCAACGGCACGGTAGAGAAGATGGAGCGCCTCCCAAGTTTGGGCGGCACGGACGGCATGCAACTTAGTTTTTTCCAATTAGACGATCCTGTGCTACAACAAATCCGCGACGAACTCCTGAATTTGGACGTAGACAACCTAACGCCCATCGAGGCGCTCAATAAGTTGAACGACATCAAACGCATTCTCAAGGGCGGTTGATGAGCTACACACTGCCGCGTACTACATTATTATATTACGCCCGCTCGGGATAAGATTTTGTCTTGAAGCACGCCAACTGCCGATTTATTTCATTGCGCAGTGGGCGTGCTTCCGGCTTATGCTTCAAGAGACGATGCGCTGCCCCTGCCGTGCAGCTTTTATAAGGAATTACTGCGCAGCACGCCGTCGGTCTACAAAAGAAATGCACTATTAAAAGAAAGGTATCTTAAATCCTTTCTCCCGAAAGTAAAGAAAAACGACAAAATAATTGGAAATACGAAATGTAAATGCTATGTTTGCATCGAATCATCATCTTTAATGTACAAACAAGATAACAACCTAATAAATCAATCAAACGCCCGCGCCTCTGAAACGGCGTTGCTCCAAAAGAGTTGTAATAGAGAGGCAATAATAGTATGAAAAATAATCTACTCAGAAACACGTTCGCAGTTGTCTCTGCACTTTTCATCACCATGTTTGCGCAGCCTATAACTACTATGGCGCAAACGGAGTACAATTTCCAAATAGGTGACGTAAAAGTTAATTCGGACAATTACACAGAGCTTTCAAAAATTGATGGCGTAAGCGGAAGTATTACGTTTGATCCCACAACGAATACGCTAACCCTCGACAATGCAACTATAAAAACAGACCAATTCGTAGGTATCGTAATCAATACAACAATAAAAATGGTGCTCCTAGGCAACAACAGCATTACTTCCACAGAAAGAATGGGAATCATGAATAATCTGAATGGAAATCTTACCATCACAGGCGGCGGTACGCTCAAGGTAAAAGGTGCTGACCAATCTAACGGAATTGGCGATATGATGGGCATAGGCAATTGGGGTATCATTACTGTGAGCGAATGTACGCTGGAGGCCTCCGGCGAAGTGGCCGGCTTGTACGGCGGCTTCTGGAAGTTCGACAGATGCAACGTCCGCGCTAAGGGCAACGGATTAGAAAGCAACCCATACTACGGCAGCATTTGTTGGCTATGGGATGAAGTACCCAAATTTGAAGGTTGCCAGATCATAAATCCCGCAGCAACCGGCTGGGAGAAGTTTAAAGACAAAGGCTACACGTACTTTACGCTCTTCGGAACCGACAATAAGTCCGTAACCGATTGGGTTACCATCTCAACCGGCGATATTTCAAATATCGGTGGTATAACTACGACTACCACTATCCAAGACGGAATCTACAACCTCAACGGCGTGCGCCTGTCTGAGGAGCTGCAAAACTTGCCAAGTGGATTATACATCGTAAACGGAAAGAAAATGATGAAACAATAAGCTTGTTTACGATCGCACGTGTCCCCTACACACTACGCCAAAGTGTAGGGGACACAACGTCTTTCACGCATACACTTTGAAAACCTGTTTTCCACAAACTAAGGCCTTTTGCTGTAAGTATCCGCTTCGTTTTTTCACCACAGTATCGTTTCAATTGTGGCGCAAAGCACCTTTCCCGTCAGCCCAATAGTTGGCTTCAGGCTGTTTTAGACAATAAAAAAATGAGCGCAAATGGCTTGCGCTCATTTTAGAAAAGAAATTATCTAAACCCTAACGATGAAAAAAACGTCTAAGCATCGATATTTTAAAAGTCTCAGAGCGTACAAAAGCGGCACCCTGCTCAGCCTTTACTTGCTAACGACTACCTTTTTACCATTTACGATGTACAGACCTTTGGGCAATTGGCTTACACTGTCCGAGAGGCGCACGCCACTGATGGTGTAAATGCCTTGCGCCGCAGTAGGTGTTTGAACAGTTGTTGAGCCAATGCCGCTCAAGTCGGTCGTAATGGTCACCCAGTCGGTTATGGGTTTTTCTGCTGCGTCCACAAGCGTGTAGTTGACGCCGTATTCGTCGGAAAATTCCAGCCAGTGAGCACCTGCTTCGCCCGAGAGTACACATCCCGTAAACTCCGGTATCTTCGTCAGATAAGCGATGCTACCTGCAAACGGATACTTCTCATCGCCGTCCGCCTTAGCACGAACATTGCAGCGGTCAAACTTCCATTCGCCGAAACTCAAGGCATTGATTCCTGCGCTTGCTTCCATATCACATTCGCTAATGGTTACCGTGCCGTGGTTTTGGAAGGCCTGGCGTCCTGCTTTATCTTTTGATTCAAGGCCACCCTTCAGAATCAGACGAGCGTTGGGACCAACGACGCTGAGCGAACAATCATCATTATTGTATATCGCATTGTTCTGTTGGGCGTGAATCGTATTTGTCCCGGAAATCTTTATGGTTACATCGTTCATAAAGTTCAGTATGCCGTAGTATTTGTCTGTGTTGATTGACGCATTGTCTAACGTCAAGACCCGCGTCTCCGGATCGAAGTTTACCGTGCCTTCCACGCCGGGAATCGTTGTGAGATCCGCACAATTATCCAGCGTCACAACTTTCCCCGCTACCCAAAGTTGAAACGTAGTGGGCTTGATCACAATCTTTTCTTTGACCAATGCGCCGTCTATCGCTACGCCACGAAGATCATCGCTGAACTCAGCACCTTTGGGCGCCGTAATTTTGCAGCCCATCAGCGTAAGATATTGAAAGCAACCTATCGAGCCGTCCCTTTTACCTTCAGCTGTTACCGTCGCATATTTGATGGTAAGTTTTTCTTCGTTTTTACCATCCTCACCCACGATGCCGTAGTTCATACCCTTTGCGTTCAGCGTACAAGCATCTATGGTCAAGCTGGTGCAATTGGCGTAAATGGCATCGCCGCCGGTGCACGTCACGTCTAACGTACCGCTTCCGGCAATGATCATAGGTTGGAAAAACTGAATCGCCGACATATAATCGGATCTTACTTCGTTCTTTCCGGCCACGCGCACCGTAAGTCCGTCTAGTTCGGAGTAAATGGCGTTAGCGCCCTTCCCATCTATTTTCGCGTCCTTCAAGAACAACGTTTTCGTATTCTCATCGTAGCGCACCTTACCCTCTACCCCCGGAATCACGGTGAGGTCGTTGCAGTTTTCCGAAGTAACCCACGTGCCGGCAATGGCAAAACCATACTTGGTCTGGGCTTTTGCCTCCTGCGCGAGGCTGAACAAGGAGATGAGCAAGGCAGCAAACGCGGTAACGGCGGTTTGTCTGCATCCTGAATGTAGCTGGTTTTTCATAACAAACTAGTGTGCCTACCCTATTGATACTCTCGTCGAGTCACGCCATATCGGAGGCTCGGGCGTTAGGTTAATAAAATGAGGTGCTTATATCATATTTTCTTTCGACTTTTGTGCAAAGGAGCATCTGTTGCATTGCTGCTTTTTCTTTTTTGCTTGATAGGCTAATGCTACAAATTTAGCAAAAAAATATCTTTCCTGCTATTTTGTACCCATTTTTATGAAAATATTTAATAGGCTTTTTAAAGCAATTCTTTGCGAGGTTAGCGTTTGCGTGTAGCTTTCGATCAAGCCGAAAGCTGCTCTAATATATAATGTGTGTAGTTGCGGTTGGAGACAAAAAAGGCCGGATACCAGACGCGGGCATCTGTATCCGGCTTATTCGTTAAGCGTTTTCGCTGATCAAGCGAATCACTTCATCGATCGATAGCGTTTTTTGCTCGCCGTTGACCATATCTTTGAGCGATACCGTCCCGTCGCGCATTTCGTCAGCGCCGACCAGCGCCACGTAAGGCACATTTCTGGCGTTGGCATAACTCATTTGTTTCTTCATTTTCACGCTATCCGGAAAGACCTCCGTCGAGATGCCCGCCGCACGCGTTTGGCGCGCCAGTTGCAGGCAGTAATCGGCTTCAGCTTCGCCAAAGTTGATGAAGAGCAGGCGCACACTTTGCTCAATCGCAGCGGGATAAAGATCAAGTTGGTTCAAGACGTCATAAATGCGGTCTGCACCAAAACTAATGCCCACGCCGCTTAAGCCCGGCAAACCAAAGATTCCCGTCAAGTTATCATAGCGTCCGCCGCCCGTAATGCTACCTATCTCGACGTCTAAGGCCTTTACTTCGAAGATGC
>JABZGO010000048.1 GCA_015259305.1 Alloprevotella tannerae
ATACTCATTTGTGTTCTTCGGATTGCGAATAATGTAGGCCGTGTTGTCTCGACCTTCGATGTCGAAGGGCTGAAGTGCATACGTCCTCTCATCCTTTAGCTCCTCAAGTTTCAGCCAGCCCAAGTAAGAGCGCTCGTAGGAAGTGAAAGCCACCGGCGTGGCAGCATTGTGGAGAGAGCAGCCAATGTCCATATGATCCCAAAGGCCCATTGTCTTCAAGCGGTTGCGAACTGAAGGATCGCTGCCCGTATAGTAGCCGTCGGGCAAGCCTAATGCGTGGCCAAACTCATGCACAAAAATGTTAATGCCGGCAAGGCGTTTCTTTTTAACGCCGCCGCTTGTGTATTCATTCAACTCATTGCCGACAAAATAAGCGCCCACCTTCACGCCCTGATTGCCGATGGTGTAGCCGGAGTACATATAGTCGATGCCCGTCCATTGGTGCGGCCAAATATAATCGTCAGAGTTGCTGTCTGTAGAGTTCGCCTCGCCCGGTCCGGCATACATAATGCTCACCAAAGGCACGCAACCCTTGTCAGCTTCAACATATTTGTTGAAATCTACGCCTTGTTCCGCCGCCAAATTGCAGGCTTCCTTGACAAGATCCAAGACGCGGACGTCATTACGCCCGTTGCTATTCTTTCCGTAATAAGCATAGCCGTGAGAAACCTTGACTTTCGCCACCACTTCAAAGGTCGGGTCAAACAAACCCTGGCTCATTGCCAAGAAATAATCGCGAGCTGAGCCGTGCGTAAAAGGCTCGTCGTGATAGCCTTTCTCGTTTAGTTGGCGCGAAATCTTCTCTGTGGTTATGGTATCGCCCAATTCTACGTCGGCATAGCTTACCAAGATGACGGGAATCGTGTGCTTGCCGACGCTACTCACAGCGCCGAAGCCTGAAACGCCCCATTGGCCAAGCCCATCTCCATTGTTGCCGATCATCTTCGTGCGATGCTCCGGCAGAGATAAGAGTTGGTCTACTTGTTGAGCCGTATTTGATAGCTTTTTGATCAATTTTAGTTCGGGAGCTTTGCGATCTTGCGGATTATGCGCCAACTGCTTGGTGGCAATAAGTTTGCCGTCCTTCACCTCTGCATAGTATAAGCCGTTATCAGCTCCTCTTTGGAGGATCAGGCCATCGATTGTCGTATAATAACCAAAGCGTTCGTCGCCGCAACGATACACTGTGATTTCTGAGCCATCAGCTTGGCGTAGCGTGAATGCATCCGGCCGTGGCGGAATCGCAAATGCGCTTACCTGCACAAGCACGAAAAGGCAAAATAGTAAAAAGTGTCTCATAAAAAGTTGTCCAAAATTTCTGCGAAAATAAAGATAAAAACATGACCATCAAAGTGGAACAATTACAAATCAAATCTTTCGTTCGAAATTTAACACTTTATTTCTATCTGCTCCTACGTTTTGTCTTGCCAACTTGAAGCAATTATCCAAACCTTTTGGGTCCGATTCGATAGGAGCTGAATTTTTGTATTAAGCAAATGGAGATCAGAAGAATAAGCTTTTCCGGTCTCGAATAATGATGCTTCTGCAGTCGTTTTCGAGGCAATATTTGTCGGCAAAAAAGGAAGTTCCATCTTGTTGTCCTCAAAAGTTTTTACCAATTTTGCAGACGCTCTTCGGAAAAGATTGAAGTTTGTAATGTCACAGAATAAATGGGATCTTTGTATTAAGACTTTGCAAGCACATTTGTCGGAACAAGCTTTCCGCACGTGGTTTGCTTATTTGAAGTTTGTCAGCCTTGACGCCGACAAACTCGTGATTGGTGCACCCAATAAGTTTGTGATCGATTACATAGAAGGCAACTATCTCGCTTTGTTGCAAACTAGCATCAAAGCCCATTTTGGTAATGTTAAGGTAGCTTATTCTTTTCCGAAAGAAGGTGAGGCACCCCGTCGCGAAAAGGTCGAAAAGGTCGAAGAAGCTCCCCGCCGCGAGCGATTAGATCCACAACTCAATCGCGATTATACCTTTAAGGCTTTCGTCGAAGGTCGTGCCAACAAATTAGCGCGCGTTATCGGCTTAGCCATTGCCAAAGAGCCCGGAAAACCTGCCTTCAATCCTTTTTTTCTTTACGGCCCCAGCGGCGTAGGTAAGACGCATTTGGTCAACGCCATTGGCTTACGGATTCTCGAATCACAGCCCGAGCGGCGCGTGTTATACGTACCGGCCCACTTGTTTAAGACGCAGTATACCGACTCCGTCCTTCACAATACGATCAACGACTTTATCCATTTTTACCAAACGATAGACGTCCTGATCATCGACGATATACAAGAGATCACCACAGCTAAAACGCAGCAAGCCTTTTTCCATATCTTCAATCACTTGCAACAGAACGGCCGACAGATTATTATCACTTGCGATCGCGCCCCTGTTGATTTCGAAGGCATTGAAGAACGTATGCTTACGCGCTTCAAATGGGGCACGGTGACGGAAATGGAAAAGCCCGACGTTGCCCTTCGGCGCGCCATACTCACGGCAAAAATCAAGCGCGACGGCTTAAAATTTCCGCCCGATGTGATTGATTATATCGCCAACAATGTAGAGAGCAGCGTGCGCGAACTTCAAGGCATTGTCAATTCGATTATGGCTTATTCCGTCGTGGACAACTGCGACATTTGCCAAGATCTGGTCGAGAAAGTCGTGGCGCGGGCGGTTAATCTTGAGAAACACGAGCTGACGCTCGATGATATTGTCAAAGCCGTCTGCAAACGCTACAACGTCAAGTTGAAAGACGTCAATTCAAAGAGTCGCAAGCAGGGCATCGTCTTGGCACGCCAGTTGGCGATGTTCCTCTCCCACAAATATACGACGCTTCCTTACTCGCAAATAGGTCATTTGATCGGGCGTAAGGATCATTCTACGGTATTGCACGCCTGCAATACGATTTCCAACCGTATAACAACCGACAAAAACTTCCGACGCGAGGTGGAGGAATTGGAGTCTGCGTTAAAGTAGATCCAAGGCCCGGCCGCTTGGCGCTTCGTTTCCTTTCGCGCCAAGCCGAAAATCGTTGCGCCGCTCCATATACATATATATAACAGACCACCGATGATGACCCCGCGCGAAGCTTTGAAGAAATACTTCGGCTATTCCGACTTCCGCCCACTGCAAGAAGATATCGTAGCCACTACGCTTGCGGGCATCGACTCGCTGGTACTGATGCCTACGGGCGGCGGAAAATCCATTTGCTTCCAGTTGCCGGCCCTCTTGTTGCCGGGCGTGACGCTGGTGGTCTCTCCCCTGATTTCTTTGATGCAAGACCAGGTGGAGAACCTGCGTGAAGCAGGCATCCCCGCTTGTGCTTTGAATAGCAACCAGACGGCCGATGAGCAACTCCGGCTGCGACGCGCCTGCCTTGATGGTCGCGTGAAGTTGCTATATATGGCGCCCGAGACCGTATTTAAGGAATTGGACCAACTACTCGCTGCTTTGCCGATCAGCTTGGTGGCTATTGACGAGGCGCATTGCGTAAGTCAGTGGGGCCACGACTTCCGTCCTGAATATGTCCAACTGGGTACGCTCCGCAAAGCCTTTGGCAGCGCCCCCTTCATGGCTCTTACGGCCACGGCCGACGAGGTGACGCGGCAAGATATTCGCGAGCGCCTCAACCTGCATTCGCCCCGCGTTTTCATTTCTTCGTTCGATCGCCCGAATCTTTCGCTCAACGTCTTCCGCGGCTTAAACGGTGCGGAGAAACTCAAGGCTATCAATCGCTTCCTCGGCATACGCGCCGGCGAAAGCGGGATTATTTACTGCCTATCGCGGAAAACGACGGAGCAACTGGCCGAAAAACTCGAGGCTTTGGGCGTATCGGCGCGCCCCTACCACGCAGGTTTGTCGGCCGATAAGCGCCGCGAGACGCAACGGGCTTTTATTGCCGACCAATTACGGGTGGTCGTGGCCACCATCGCCTTTGGAATGGGCATAGATAAAAGCAATGTGCGCTGGGTCATTCATTATAATTTGCCCAAGAGCATTGAGAGTTATTACCAAGAAATCGGGCGTGCCGGTCGCGATGGCGACCCTGCCGATACTTTGCTCTTTTACAACTACGCCGACATCGTGCAATTGGAGAAGTTTGCGCGCGAAAGCCACTTACGCGAGATCAATTTGGAGCGCCTCGACCGCATGCGCGAGTATGCCGAATCCAATGTTTGCCGCCGACGCATCCTCTTAAATTATTTTGGCGAAGTATCTGCCGCCGACTGTGGCAATTGCGACGTCTGCAAGAGTCCGCCCGAGCGCTTCGATGGCACGCGCGAGGCGCAGATGGCTTTGAGTGCGATTGTGCGCAGCGGAGAGCGGATTTCTATGCCCGTAGTCGTGGATATTTTGCGCGCAGTTTACTCTCCCGCCGTGAAAGAAGAAGGCTACGACCAACTGAAAACTTTTGGCGTAGGCCGCGCTTTGAGTGCAGCAACTTGGCGCGATTATCTCTTGCAATGTTTGCAAATGGGACTCTTTACCATCAATTACGCTGACCAACTCCATCTGCAAGTGACCGAGCTTGGGCGCGACGTCCTCTATGGGCGCAGTTCGATTATGCTGGCTGTTTATCGCCCGCCCGAGCGTGTGGAAAAGCCGGCGAAGAAGAAAGGGCGAAAGTCGCGCGCGTCCCAATCCGCCGATGTGGAGGCCGATTTGCAACAAATGGAGGTCGATAAAAATCTCTTTGAGCGCTTGCGTGCCCTTCGCTTAGAGTTGGCCAACAAACAAGGCTATCCCCCTTACATTATAATGAGTGACCGCACGCTGCGCCTCTTGGCTACAATTCGTCCGAAGACCTTGGACGAATTGAGCAATATCTCCGGTATCGGCGAGTATAAGCGCGATAAATACGGTCCGGCTTTCTTGAAAGTGATCAACGCCTAAGCCCCCGCCGCTCGGCGAAGCCCACGAGCGACGAACCGACTTCTCGCTTTGCTGAGCGGCAGTATGCTTTTTAGCAAACGAAGTAGCGCTTGTCGCCCTTCATCTCTATCTTTTTACATCCTTTTCTTCATCCTTTTATACAGACCATCTGCCACCTTATCGCTTGGCAGGCACAGCTGTCGTGCCATCCTTTTATCAGCATCCACAAATCTTTGGATGAGCAAAATTCCGTCTCATTTTTCTGCGGTCAAGACTTTGACAAGAAGCGCGTGGCACGCTGTTCGTCACCCCTAAGTCTGACGCGCGTAGTTTTTTATCACGATAAAAAAGGTTTGCGCTCACGATAACAAAGGCTTACGCTCGTGATGAAAAAGGTTTGCGCTCGCGATGAAAAAGCGAGTAGCGGAGATTTTTTGTGTGCGAAACGGCGTTTGTCTCCGAGCGTTTATGCGTAAGCAGCACTTTGTTTCCGGCCTTTCTTGACCTGACTCCAATCGTTCGCCTCGTTTCGCAGGTACAAGAAAAGCGTTTATGCGTAAGCATCTTTATTTTTTACTTCATCGCCGCGCCTTGGTCTGATCAGGGCGTGTGGAGGCGGCTTGTCCTGATGTTCGTGCAGTATCTGCGGCGCGCAAGGCTTGAAGAAGTCTGCCGCTTCGAGGGGGCTAAAAAGGCCGCTTCAGGCGTAAAGCGTTACGTCTTTTGCCTTGAACAGAGACGATATCGGAGAAACGGCGATGAAAACATTGGCCGTTATACTTTTTCGCTGTATCTTTGCCGCGAATAATAATTTAGGGGTGCCTACTCGTGCCTTGCGGACGCTTTGCGCCGTGAGCTATTCGGTTGAAGCAGTGAGCTGACGAACACGAGCTCCGCGGGGAGCGGCTGAGAACAAACCCTTATAACCTGATCCGGGTAATGCCGGCGAAGAGAAAATTACTGTTATATGCGAAGAACTTTATTCTTGGCAGTCTTATCCTTGACTGTCGGATGCGCTTTCGCGGATGAAAGCGACACGTTGAAAACCTATCGTTTGCAAGAAGTGCAAGTTACGTCTACGCGAGCCGGTCGGAAGACCCCCGTAGCTTTTACCAACTTGTCGAAAAAGTATCTTTCCACACTCGATTTTGGGAAAGATATGCCTGCGCTCTTGTCCTTGACGCCGAGCGTGCCGACCTCGAGCGATGCCGGTATAGGCATCGGCTATTCGGACTTGCGCGTGCGCGGCACAGACCCAACGCGTATCAACATTACGGCCAATGGTATTCCGCTCAATGATGCAGAAAGCAACAAGGTTTATTGGGTGAATATGGGCGATTTTGCGTCGCCCTTGGGTAGCGTCCAGTTGCAGCGCGGCGTAGGTACGTCGACCCACGGCAGTGGTGCGTTCGGCGCGACGCTGAATATGCAGACGGAGAGCATTGCGGAGTTGCCCTATGTGCAACTTGATGCTTCGGGTGGTAGTTATGCTACTCATCGCGAGAGTTTGCGCTTTGGTACGGGCCGTCTGAATGGACATTGGGGCTTGGATGGGCGCTTGTCGAACATCGGAAGTCAAGGCTACATCGACCGCGCCAGTTCGCGCTTGAATTCTTACTTCTTGCAGGGCGGTTATTTTTCAGACCAAACGGTCGTGAAATTGGTCACGTTTAACGGTACGGAGCGTACGTATCACGCGTGGGACTATGCTACGGAAGAGCAAATGAAGAAGTATGGGCGCCGCTACAACCCTTGTGGAAAATATAAGGATGCGGCCGGCAATACGGTCTATTATAAGGATCAGATTGACAACTATCATCAGCAGCATTATCAGTTGTTCTGGAATCAACTCTTGAACGACGCTTGGGATTTTAATCTCGCATTGCATTATACGCACGGTAAAGGCTACTACGAACAGTATAAGACGAACCAAAAACTGTATAAATATCTGCTCCAACCGCGTTCGGGATCGAAGAGCGACTTGATTCGTCGAAAATATTCTGCGGCCGATTTTTACGGAACGGTGTTCTCGGCCAATTATCATGCGGACCGGTTGACCGCAAACTTAGGCGGCGGATGGAATAATTACAAGGGCGACCACTACGGACGCGTCCTGTGGGTGGCAGAGTTTGATGGCAAGCAGCAGCCGAACTATCCGTATTACGACAATCAAGCCGATAAGAAGGATTTTAACGTATATGCGAAAGCCAATTTCGAACTGCTGAAGGGCCTGAACCTCTATGGTGACCTGCAATACAGATATGTGAAATACAATATCGATGGCCCGAGCGACCAGTTTGATGCTGCGAAACAGCAAGTGGTCTATAATGTGCACGAAACCTTCAACTTCTTCAATCCGAAAGCGGGCTTGTCGTGGACAATAGCGCCCCGGCATACGGCTTACTTGTCTTATGCGATGGCGCATAAAGAGCCTACGCGCAACGATTACGAGAATGTGTTGCAAAATTCCTCAAAGCCGCGCCACGAAACCTTGAACGACTTCGAGCTGGGCTATAACTTCTCCGGCGAGCGCTTGTCGTTCGGCGTCAATTTCTATTATATGCGCTACAAAGATCAGTTTGTGCTGACCGGAGAACAAAACGCCATCGGCGAAATGATTTCCAAAAACGTCGGCGATTCCTATCGTCGCGGCGTGGAGTTGCAAGCTGCTTGGCGCCCCTTCGACTTCCTGCGCTGGGATGCCAACCTTACGTGGAGCCATAACCGAGAAAAAAATACTTTGGTCCAAATGAACGACACGGGAGAGACGGTAAACTTGGGCAATACGCCGTTGAGCTTTTCTCCGAATCTGATTTTTAACAATGTATTTACAGCCGAATATCGCGGATTTCGCGCTTCTTTGCAGACGCAATACGTAAGTCGGCAGCTGATGACGCGAACCGGATTTACGCAATTTGAGGAAGACGGCCACACAGTCCATACTTCGATCGACCCATATTTGGTTAGTAATCTCGATTGTTCCTATACTTTCAGTCGCCTAAAAGCTTTTAAGGCCCTGACGGTTGGCTTTACGATCTACAACTTGATGAATGCGAAGTATGAAAGCAACGGTGCGGCCAACGTAGTCTTGAAGAAGGACGCTGCGGGCAAGGTTGTCGCTTATCAGGATGCCGATTACAACGCCTATTCCGTGTTTTCGGCGCAAGCACCGCTTCACTTCCTGGCCCATATCTCCATTCGTTTTTAATTTTAATCTCACCTTCCCGCCCCGCCGCACCGTTTGAGGGCGCGGGCGGCTTGATGCTTTTTTATGGAAGAGCTACTTACGTTTTTGCAAACCTACCATCACGCGCTCTTAGACGGGCTTGGTGCGCTCTTGGGCTTCATTTATCTTTGGTATGAGTATCATGCCGACGCCCGACTTTGGCCTGTGAGTATGATTATGCCGGCTATCGACATTTATCTCTATTATAAAGTAGGTCTTTATGCCGATTTTGGGATGGCGATTTACTATTTCTGTGCTGCGGCTTACGGCTGGCTTGTATGGAGTAGGCGCCGCGGCAATTCGAAAGTTGAAGCGCTGCCGATTACGCACCTCCCGAAGCGTGTGGCTGCCTATTCTTTAGGCGTTTTCCTTCCGATTTGGGGCGCGCTGTATTATATATTGTCCGTCTGGACCAATTCTACCGTTCCCCTCCTCGATAGTTTGGCCAACGCGCTCAGCATTATCGCGCTTTGGATGTTGGCCCGTAAATACGTAGAGCAATGGCTCGTTTGGATAGTTGTTGATATTATCCTCTGCGGGCTGTATGTGTACAAAGGTGTTCCCTTCCACGGCGTACTCTACGGCGCTTACGTGCTGATAGCCTTGGTTGGTTTCCGAAAATGGCGTACTATGGCGGTGCGAGCATAGCGATTTGCAACGCAACACTAAGACGAGAGAACGGCAGAATCAGCTGCTGCTCTCTCGTTCTCTTTGTTTTTAGATGGAAAAATGCGATAAATAATTGCTTTTACTAAGAAAAATGCCTATATTCGCCAATGAAAACATTTCGCCATCTTGATTGGGCGATTTGACAACACAATTGCCGAAAAAATCAGTAGAAGTAACGCACACGAAATCTATGCAGCAAGAAAACAAAGCCTTACCCGAGCGCTTTTTGTCCTACTTAGCAAGCGACAAAGGCTATTCACCGCTCACGATCAAGAAATATCGCGACGTCTTGGAGGGCTTTGAGGCGTTTTATCTCAGCCAAGAGGCTACGCTGACTTGGCAGACGATCGATGCCGACTTGGTGCGCCGCTGGATTGTTTGGCGTATGGACGACGGCATCGTAGGAAGGACGGTCCGAAGAGACCTTAGCGCGCTGCGCAGCTTTTATCGCTATCTGCTGGTCTTGGGTTTGATCGAAAAAGATCCGATGTGCTTTGTCAAAAATCCCAAGTCGGCTCAGCCCTTGCCCGCTTTCGTGCGGCAAAGTGAGATGGATCGCTTATTTGATAAGACCCATTTCCCCGAAACGTTTGAAGGGCAGCGCAACTATCTCATCCTGCTTACTTTTTATAGTACCGGCGTGCGACGAGCCGAACTTTTGGCCTTGCAATGGGCCGATGTTGATCTGACTCGCTGCGAAGTGCGCGTCACCGGAAAGCGCAATAAGCAGCGCATCATCCCCTTTGGCGCCGAGTTGGCCGAGGCTTTTCAAGCCTATTACGTCGCGCGGATGGACGTGGTCAAGCACATGAGCGGCCCACTCTTTATCCAAAGCAATGGGCGCCCGTTGCAGCCGACGCAAGTAGGGCGTATCGTTCACGATTACTTGTCGCTCGTGACGAATATCAAGAAAAAGAGTCCACACGTGTTGCGTCATTCCTTTGCAACGGCAATGCTTAACAACGGTGCCGACTTGATGGCCGTCAAGGAACTCTTAGGTCACAGCAACTTGAACACAACGGCGATCTATACGCACGTGACGCCCGAGGAGCTACTCAAAGAATATAAACACGCCCATCCAAGGGCTTAACCCGATAATCAAAGGAGGTTTTTATGGAACTAAAGATTCAATCGATCCAATTCAACGTTACGGAAAAGTTGCAGGCTTTTATCCAAAAGAAGTTTGCGAAAATTGCGAAGTTCAACGAAAATATTTCTGCAGCAGAAGTTATTCTTAAGGTGACAAAGCCTGAAACGGCCAACAACAAGTCGACAGTGCTGAACATCAATGTGCCGGGAGAAAACTTCCACGTCGAGAAAGTCTGCGACACATTCGAAGAAGGCGTAGACCTCTGTATGGAATCTATGCTGCGCCAATTGAGTAAATACAAAGAAAAGCAGCGCGGCAAAAAGGCCGACCCCATTCGCAAGATGGAAGGTGGCTTCGAGGCCGAATAAGCACCACATTTTTGTACCTTTACTACTGATTAAGCAATAGTTTCACGCTATTGATATTGTAGATTGTTGTAGTCCGCCGAGCCAAATGGTCGGCGGACTATTTTTTTGTCGGAGTGGGGGAGGAGCAGGACAATGTTGCCACTCCGTATGACGGTTATTCTTATCGCTAAAGTTGCCATCCTCATCGCGCAGTATGCTATTCGGCAAGCTTCCTTGGGTATATTGCGCAAGGCGAGGCGCATTTTTGCCCGCCCGGCGCTGAAGATTCTTTGCCTTTTGCGCACTGTTTGATCGTTTGCTGCCGCCAAACTATCGTTTGCTCCCACCAAACCATTGTTTGCTCGGGGCATACTATCGTTTGGTGGGAGCAAACGATGTGCGCGAAGGCATTTAGTCTTTACCATCTTGCCTGAAATCCTCTCATTT
>JABZGO010000049.1:0-6911 GCA_015259305.1 Alloprevotella tannerae
TTTCTTCGGCGACGGGATAAAGTCCTTCCTCATCGCGCTGATTGTCTTCGGCGTTCTGGGTTACTTCCTCTACACCAAAAACAAAGACGGCAACTTCCGTCTGCGCAAACGCTTCCTCAATACCTCTCTCCTCTGCATGCTGATGCTGATGATTGGCTATTCTTCTTACGCCGTTATCGTCATCCGCTCCGTAGCTAATCCGCCGATGGACCAAAATTCGCCGGAGGATATCTTTACCTTGGGCAGCTACCTCAGTCGCGACCAATACGGACAAACGCCCTTGTTCAAGGGAGAAGCCTTTACGTCCTACGATCAAGCGGTCTACGCGCAAGCCATCACGATCGACGAAAGCGACGTTTGGCAGCCAAAAACCAAGGAACAACCCAATGCGCCCGACGAATACGAATCGGTCGTAGCATCTCAAAAATTGGTTTACCCATCAGGCCTCACGATGTTCTTCCCGCGCATTTGGGATTACCATCATGCCCAAGCTTATCAAGATTGGATGGGCGGCGATATCGCCATGCGCGACGTTACGTTCACCACACCAAGCGGGCAGGAATTTCCGGGGCAAATGCCGACGCAGTGGAGCAATTTCCGTTTCTTCACGTCCTATCAGCTTAACTTCATGTATTGGCGTTATTTCTTGTGGAACTTTGCCGGCCGTCAGAACGGCGTACAGAGCTTCGGTCAGAAAGAATATGGCAACTACCTTACCGGACTTCCCGTCATCGACAACTTCCTTTATGGCGACCAAAGCAAACTGCCCGACGTCTTGAAAGAGGAGAAATCGCACAATGTCTTCTACTGCCTCCCCTTGCTCCTGGGTCTCTTGGGCCTCTTCTGGCAATTGTTCCGCGGCGAAAAGGGTGTGCGCCAGTTCTGGGTGGTTTTCTTCCTCTTCTTTATGACCGGCTTGGCTATTATCTTATACTTGAATCAGACGCCTCAGCAGCCGCGTGAGCGCGACTACGCTTATGCCGGTTCCTTCTACGCTTTCGCCATCTGGATCGGCCTTGGCGTTGCTGCCATCTACGATTGGCTCAAGCGCTTCTGGGTTAAGCAGCAAGAAAGTAAAGCTATGCCGGCAGCGATCTTTGCTTCCGTGCTCGGCATCATCGTACCGCTGCAGATGGTGAGCCAAACGTGGGACGACCACGACCGTTCCGGCCGCTATCTCTGCCGCGATTCGGGCTTGAACTATCTGAACACAATGCCCGAGAAGTTGCTCGACGGCTCTCCGGCTCACCCTATTTTCTTCTGCAATGGCGACAACGAAACCTTCCCGCTTTGGTACAACCAAGAAACGGAGGGCAACCGCACCGACGCTCGCGTCTGCAACTTAGAATATCTGCAAACGGCGTGGTACACGGACCAAATGCGTCGACCGGCTTACGATTCTCCCGCACTGCCGATCAATTGGCTGCCTTATCAATATGCGGACAACGGCAAGCATACTTACTTCCCGATTCATCCGGAGGGCAAAGCCGAACTCGATGCCTTTAAGCGGGCGCACCCCAACGGGCCGGATCCTTACGATCTCCGCTATATTATGGACAACTACGTGAAGACGAAGGGCTATTTCCCGACCGACTCCGTCATTGTCCACGTCAACAAGCAGAATATCATTAATCAAGGTATGGCACTCCCGCAAGGCAAGGAAGCCATCCCTGATCACATCAACCTATCCTTGGCTTGGGCCATGCGCAATGGTCAGGGCGGTCTCTATCGCAGAGATGTGATGATCTATGAAATGCTTGCGCGCAACGACTGGAAGCGCCCGATGTACATGAGTGTAACGATAGGCACGAACAACTTTGCAGGTCTCCAAGACTACTTTATTTTAGAGGGCCTTGCTTACCGCATCACGCCGTTCAAGCGCGAATTGGGCACGATCGACACCAACTTGATGTACAACAACCTAATGAAGCGCTTCCGCTACGGCAATCTCAACAAGCCCGGCATCTATCTTGACACCACCAATATGAAGATGGCGCAGACCCACCGTAACATGTTTACGATGTTAGCTCAACGTCTTTTGATGGAAGGTCAAACCGCAAAGGCACGAGAAGTGCTCGCCATGTCCGAAAAGATGCTGCCTGCGAGCAACATCCCCTACGAAGAAAACGACTACCAGTTGGCACAAATCTGGCTGCAAGCGGGCAACGCGAAGAAAGCCGGAGAAATAGCTACGGCCGTCGCAAAATACAACGCGCAGTATTTAGACTGGCTCACCTCGCTCTCTTACAGCGACCTCACGAGCTATGCTTCGTCTTGCGCACGTGCGCTCCGCAACCTCTACAGTGCAATTAGCGTACTCGATGCTGCGAAAGTGCCGCAAGCCCGGCTCTATACCGCTCGCTTAAAGCAGTTGACCGGCACACAAGCCGGCAATATCGGCGCACAAGCCTTGGAGCAAATGATGCAACAACCCCAAGCGCCTGAGGCCGACGGTTCAGAAGAATAATACAATGTCTGATAAAGTGAGGATGCAAGCAAAGGTTTCAAAACAACCCTCTTGTCTTGCGTCCTCGCTTTTCCTTTTTTAGCGTCGGCATCCACCTGCCACGCACCAACCAACCATTAACTCGGCAAAGCCCCTCGCGCCCGACGCCCCGCGCTCCCCGATGCCGAGAGCCGCGCCGCCATTTTTTCGATCATAGTCTATGCTCATAGAGCAACCCTCCCTTTTCCTACGCTGGCTTTACCCATTGGCTTATTGGCGAATGGCCCACAACGACCACGCCGTCTATCTCACCTTCGACGACGGACCGATTCCGGAAGTCACCCCTTGGGTTCTCGACGTCTTAGATCATTATCAAGTGAAGGCCACCTTTTTCATGGTGGGCGACAACGTGCGAAAGCATCCCGAGACCTTTGAACAGGTAAAAGCAGCCGGCCACCGCTTGGGCAATCATACTTTTAACCACATCGGCGGCTTGCGCCATAGCGTCCACAAGTATATGCTCAACGTCGAAAAGGCCAACGCTTATATCCGCACAGACCTCTTCCGCCCGCCCCACGGCTGGATGAAATGGGGCCAATACATAGGCGTGCTCCAGCACCACTATAAGGTGATTATGTGGGACTTGGTAACGCGCGACTACTCCACTCGTCTCAACGGCCGCGACGTCTTGCACAACGTCCAACGCTATACACGCAACGGCAGCATCATCACCTTTCACGACTCACTCAAGAGTCAGGACAAACTCCTCTATGCTTTGCCACGCTCCATCGAATGGTTGCAGCAACAAGGTTATGCCTTTAAGGTTTTCGACTAACGTTGTAGACACGAAAACCACCCTCACTCATTCGCTCGACACACAAAACCATGTATCGTCTTTGCGTTATCGCCCCCCAATGTAATACCATCCAAAGCCGACAACACTCCCACTCTCGCAACGCGAGCCGTTAGACTTGGACATTAACGCTTTCCGCCGGCGGACATTGGCTTGTTTATAAAGACCAACCCTAGGGGGTTGACAGTTTTCCTATGCTCTGAGACAGCGTTGACGCCGTGCGTCAAAGCCTGCCCTACCAAAAGACTAACCCCGATGGGGTTATTTGTGGACGGAAGTGCGAAATAGTTGGGCGAGATTGAAAGGATTGCAGCGATTTATAGGGTGGGAGCAATAGAAATCAAGGTATTTGCGGATTGAAGAGACGCGGAAAGAACCCGGATTTAGGCGTGCAATTGTTAACCATATATTTCCTTTTATAGCAAGCGCAGTACAAATCAAACCGCAAAAGCTCACCCCCGCAACGCAAGCCCTTAGGCTTGGTCTTTTGGCAGGGCAGGCGTTGGAGCAAAGCGACAACCCTGCCAAAATATGCCGCAAGAGGCAACCCCTAAGGGTTGGTCTTTCAACTACTCCGCGTATATGAATGGGTCTGTTTTGAGAGAGCGAACCTTAGGGCCTGACATTATTCCTGCAATCCGGGCAGCGTTGACGCGAGGCTTACAACATTTATCCTTACTCCCCATTATATCTGTTGCACGGCTTATAGGATAGATATGAAAAATGTTTACAGTGAAAAAAGTGAGATAGGCGGGACATGCCGGCTAAGCACGAAAATTAAAGTCCAATAACACATTGAAAATCAGCTCTACTAAGAGCGCAAAAACTTTCTTAGGTGAAAATGAAAATTGTCTTAGGAGAGAATTAAAACACACTTATAGGACAATTTTTCTTTTCTTATAAGACAATTTTCATTTGCTCCTAAGCTAATTTTGAGGGGGTACTGATGAGAGAAAAAAGTTGACGAGAGAGGTGTAATTATTAAGTAAAATTGTAGGTTAAATCTGCAAAAACAAATGAGAATCCAATACAAATACTCGAATCTTTAAGGAAACAGACGGCGATTATTGTTTAGCCTCCTCGTCCGACTTTTTCTTATTCTTCATCAGAGAAGACATTGCTACTATCTTCAACTCTCAGAAGTATAACACACTTATGGTAGATTTAGTACTTCTTTTGATCTCGTCTTCCTTTTCTATCGCTCTCCCATTCATCAAGAAAAGATAGTGCATATTAAAAAAGCATTACGAAACTGTTGGTTTGTTGATGAAATGACCACTTCTATCGCGTAGAGCGTTATGGATTGATCATTGACGATTTAATTATACCTTGCTATTTCTTTTTAGAGATTTAGTACATGTTTTGGTCAATTTCAAAAAATATTTTGTACTTTTACACCAAGAATTAAGACTTAACATAGATAGAGGTCAGCAGAAATCTGCTCGTAATCTTAGTTGAACTCCGTCAAATCTAAATTTTGTTGACATAAGGAAATAGCATTTTGTTATAGAGATTTTATCTGGTTTTTTGACTGGTCCAAATAGTTTACCACCTTCTCTGCTAGTAAAGCAACTCTCAAGTCCATTTTTCGACTACCGACATTCACGAAAAGAGAGCCAAATAAGCTCCAACAAGCAACGTGATTAGCTAAACACTCACGAGCCGGCTATGTTTACCCATTTACATAGTTTCTCACACGACAATATTACTCATTATAATACAATTAGAACAATGAAGAAAAAACAGTTAAGAAAGTATTGTGCACCAAAGTGCACATCAGTATATTTGGCAACTTCGCGCCTGTTGGAAACCTCAATGCCCGGTCAACACAAACCTGGTAAGCACGCTACCGGGCCAACCGGTGCTGATGCATCAATGGAAGATTGGCAAGAAGGGTAAAATCATTTCTCACTAAGATTAAGTATAATAGTCGTTTGAGAACAAAGCAGCTTAGCATATATACAGAGAGAATAAACAGAGATAGATAATGAAAAAAAGAGAAGTGTTAAAAGCCCGTATGCTTTCATTTGCGATTGCATATAGTCTGATGGTGGCATTCGTTTCTTGTTCAAACGAAGAAGTCATACAAAAGGGAACAGACAACGATAAGGATAAAAATCTCACAACGTTTATTACAGGCGGGGAGGAGACTCGCACATCCTTAGATTATTCTACCAGTAATTTCTTTTGGGAAGCAGGTGATTATATCTATGTAAAGGACGATGATGGAACTTGGCAGAAAAGCAGTAATGCACCATCAAGTAAAGTTGCTTCTTTTAAGTATAAAGTACCGGGAAAGTTCATTGCCCACTCCTCATACGAGGTTTATTATCCCGGCAAGAATGGCAATAAAGACCAAGTTACAATTCCGGACAACCAAACGCAGACGGAACCGAACAACACTGCACACATTGGCACATCCGGCGACTGCGGAACGGCAACGGCAACTAAGGTTGCAGATAAACAAGAGTTTACCTTTGCCCTTGATCACCAAGCTGCTATCCTCGTATTCTTGCCTTATTCAAATAATGAGATTCAAAAGACTTGCTATCTGACCAAGATTGAGGTAAACGCTGACAATGACATCGCTGCAACATATACCTTAACCCAAAGTACAGGCCTAACGGGTACCGGCACAGGCAAACAGATTTTGCTCAACACGAAGGGCAGTGGTGATTATGCAGAGGGATTTCCGCTCAACACCTCCTCTGCCAATGTAGCGACTAACGGAGCCTATATGGTCATCAAGCCGGGTAAGCACAAACTTAAGGTGCGGTATTGGGTGAAGGACTTGGTAAGCGGCGTCGAGGGAACTATCACTAAGGCTTTAGGAGCATTCACTTATCAAAAGAATACTTACTACGATATGAAGGCTAGCCTTGACGCGCATATTTATGATGGCGACAGCTACTATATGTGGGACGCAAAAAAGCAGTATTGGGAAGGCTGGGAATGGTCTAAGAATCTCGCTGAAGGACAACCCACACTGGCAAGCCAGCCCGCCAGCGGAAATTACGCAAAGGTTCAGACTGACCCACGCTGGTATCAAGCTGGTCGCAGTTTTACGATGAAAGCCAACTCGTCCTGCAAAAATCTGCCCACGGTAAACGAGATGGTTTGGTACGCTTCAAAAGGCGAACCTCGCTGGGATGGGGATGAAGTATGGATATCTATGGGACACTTACACAAAGGTGGTATGTGGTTGAAGAAAAAAGCAAATATCAGCGGCTTCAAGGCAGATAAAGCACCGGATGGAAGAGATTGGCGAAAGTTCCGCAATGATGACAGCTGGAACGTTTCATCAACCCTACCTTCAGTCAGCGAAGCGGCCCAATTCTTCTACTTGCCCGCTATGGGTAACTATCTTCAAGGGCGACTAAACGCTATCGACTATGCTGGATTCTACTGGTCATCCAGCATCTATCCTGACACCAGTCAGCCCGACTTCTCATATTATATGCGAGTTAGAAGTACGAAAGTAGACGTCTTGGGGGCCAGCCGCGGCTATGGTTTTAGAGTACAAACTTTCGAATAAAGACCCAAACGCCCTCTTCCGGTAATGAGAGGGATTGACATAGAAAAGCAAACGACATTAACGACATAAAGAATAAC
>JABZGO010000049.1:6921-10583 GCA_015259305.1 Alloprevotella tannerae
CCATTTCATAAGTGAAATGGTGGGCTAATCATAAGCAGCTAATCAATAAGCAGCGACATATGCACTTTACGACCTTTCAAATACAATCTACAAAGGCAAGCAAGTTCGAATGCAACTTTATCTGGTTTTTCAAGATAAACAAGAACATATAGTACGCACACGTTTGTATTTAAAAACTCACCCACTTACGCCGCATATCATACAATAAAAAAGCTATCCGGCAGTTGTATAGTTTATGAAACAATACCTTTTTCTACTTCTTTCCCTTGCCGGTTTAGCTACTTCTGCACAGACGGCGATAGGTTTGGGTCAGCAAGCCTTGAAGCAATGGAACATTGGCACGGCTAATTTCAGTGGCATTACAAAGATTGACGATACGCGCTATGCCGTAGTGAGCGATAAAGAGCCGCGCGATGGCTTTTTCCTTTTTCATATCTACCAAGATCCGCAGAGCGGCGAGATAAGCAGCGTTTCGCTGGAGGGATTTAAGGGAAATCCGCATCCCGCCACAGATGGTGATGGCAACAGTCTTAGAGATTGCGAAGGCATCGCTTACAGGCCTTCAAGTAAGACGCTCTTTATCAGTGGCGAGGGGGATCAGAAAGTATTGGAATATGATATGAACGGCGTGCCAACCGGTAAGCAACTGGACATTCCGGCGATTTTTTCTGCATCGAAGATTGTAACGAACGGGGGCTTTGAAGCCTTGACGTATAACCCCAAGACACATAAGTTTTGGACGACTACCGAAAATACGCTGCGTGCGGATGGGGCGACGGCGAGTCCGAATCATCCCGGCGTGGTTAATCGCTTGCGCTTGCAATCCTTTAACGATGATCTGCAAGCCGGAGCGCAATATGCTTACAAGATGGATGCAGGACGCGCACAAGGCTTTGGTCGTTATTATGCTATGGGCGTTCCGGCTTTGTGTGCGCTCGATGATGGCCGACTGATTGTGATGGAGCGCGAACTGAATATTCCGAAAGCCTACGTGGGCGGGGAGGCAATCATCAAACTTTATTTGGTTAACCCTGTGCAGGTATTGCCTATCAGTGAGCAACAAAATATGGAGAAGCTGCCCGAAACTTATTTTCTACCCAAGCGGTTGTTGCTGACCTTTAAGACGCGCATTATGCCTTGGAAACTTGATTATGCCAATTATGAGGGCATGTGTTTGGGCGCAAAACTGCAAGATGGGCGGCAAACGCTCCTCTTGATTAACGATAGTCAGGCTTCGGCCGGTGAAGGGCCTTATCGCTTGAAAGATTATCTGAAAGTGGTGGCCATCTCTTTTGATTAAAAGGCTTTATGCAGAAAAACGAAGAAGTCATTGCTCGGAAAAGCTGCCGGCAATGACTTCTTTGTATAAGTTGACGCGCGAAACGATATTGCGTTTCTGCGGCTTAGTCTTTATTCCTCAATCCGAACATCACCACGCGCGATGAGTTCTTTGAGATGGATCTTTTTGACGAACTGCATATCGTGCTCGACCATAATGCGTATCAATTCTTTGAAGCTCGTCTTCTGCGGATTCCATCCCAGTTCGGTGCGCGCCTTCGTCGGGTCGCCAAGCAACTCCTCAACCTCTGCGGGGCGGAAATATTTAGGATCCACTTCGACGAGTACGCGCCCCGTGCCGCGTTCGATGCCTTTCTCTTCGAGGCCTTCGCCTTGCCAATCAATGGTAATGCCAACTTCTGCGAAGGCTAAGGTGACAAACTCGCGCACGGTATGGTATTCGCCTGTGGCGATAACAAAATCTTCGGGCTCTTTGTGTTGCAGCATCAGCCACATACACTCTACGTAATCTTTCGCATAGCCCCAGTCGCGCCGCGCATTCATATTGCCGAGGTATAACTTATCTTGCAGGCCTTGCTTGATGCGTGCTACAGCCAGCGTAATCTTGCGCGTAACGAAGGTTTCGCCGCGGCGCTCGCTTTCGTGATTGAAGAGAATGCCATTAACGGCATACATTCCATAACTCTCGCGATAGTTTTTGACAATCCAAAAACCATATTGTTTGGCCACGCCGTAGGGAGAGCGAGGATAGAAGGGCGTTGTCTCGCGCTGCGGCACTTCTTGCACCTTTCCATACAGTTCGGATGTACTGGCTTGATAAAGGCGAGTTTTCTTCTCCATACCCAAAATGCGGATCGCTTCAAGTAAGCGGAGAACACCCACGGCGTCAGTCTCGGCCGTATACTCGGGCACGTCGAAGCTGACCTTAACGTGGCTTTGCGCGGCCAAGTTGTAGATTTCGTCAGGCTTTATAGTCTGGAGAATACGCAGGATTGAACTCGAGTCGGTCATATCTCCCCAATGCAGATTGATCAATCTGCTCTTCTTCATATCCCTAACCCATTCGTCTAAATAAAGATGCTCTATACGTCCTGTGTTGAAAGAAGAGGAACGACGCAGCACGCCGTGCACTTCATATCCTTTGCTGATCAAAAACTCGGCGAGAAAGGAGCCATCTTGCCCCGTAATACCTGTGATCAAAGCTGTTTTTTTCATATCGTAATCGTTGTTTATACCTTCATTAAACATGCAAAAATAAGCATTCTTTAGAGGGTAAAGTTATTTTGAGCTATGTATTTTATGCAGAAAGGGTTTCTGTCGGCACTTATCTGTCGAAACTTTTCGCTCTTTTCCACGTATAATGTTTCTTTTGAAATCTATTCTCTTTAAGAGCAGCTTAGGCGTTAAACGGCTTTCCCCCACCCTTATATATAAGGGTGAGGGAAAGTTATGATAATCTCTGCATCACAAGGGATGCGAACGTTTATAGACTAAGCTATACTAAGGGGATGACAAACAACAAGACGAGTTGGGCCATCAAGATACGCAAGAACATCGTCAAAGGATAAACAGATGAATAACCGATGGCCGGCGCGTCATTGTTAGCCGTTTGGTTTGCAAAAGCCAAAGCAGGAGGGTCCGTATGCGAACCAGCAATCATACCCATCAACGTAAAGTAGTTGAGCTTTAACTTGAGGCGGCCGATGAGTCCTACAATGATGATAGGAATAACGGTAATCAAGAAACCTGCCCAAACATAAGTGAGACCGCCGTTCTTTACTGTTTCCCAGAAAGTAGCGCCCGCCTGAACGCCGACACCGGCTAAGAAGAGCACAAGACCCACTTCGCGCAACATTAAGTTAGCACTGGTCGTCAAGTAAGGCGAGATCTTAAACTTATAACCGAAAGCGCCAATCAAAATTGCTACGACAAGCGGACCACCGGCCAAGCCTAATTTGACAGGAACACTTACGCCCGGGATAGGAATAGGAATCATTCCGACAAGGCAACCAATGAGAATTCCCAGGAACAAAGCACCTACGTTCGGATGATCCAAGCGTTTTACGGCGTCGCCAATCACTTCTTTCAAGCGGTTAACATTTTCTTCAGCACCCGTTACGAGAATGCGGTCACCCATTTGCAGGCGGAAGTTCTTTTCTGCGAAAAATTCCATACCGGCACGCGTTACGCGAGTCACATTCACACCATAAAGCGTGCGGAAGTGTAAATCTTGGAAGGTCTTTCCTTCGACTTCAGGTTTCGTCACAACTAAACGGCGAGAGACAAACTTTGTTTGCTCAATTTCTTTCGTCCAATCAATATCGATACGATCGCCGACGAAGGCGGCAATAGCAGCAGTATCT
>JABZGO010000004.1 GCA_015259305.1 Alloprevotella tannerae
GCTTAAGCGAACCACAATAGCCCCTGCACTTCACAAGTATGTAGCACTGGGTGTTGCTAACGATGGCTTCGCTTATGGTGTAACCAGCGAAGGCGACTTTTATCAGATTGACCGCACGACAGGAGCAGAAACCCTAAAAGGCTCAACGGGCGTGCAAGTTTCTGATCGAAACGGACAATATTATACGCAAAGCGGTGAGTTTGATCCAAGAACGAATGAGTTCTATTGGGCATCTACCGATAAAGATGGAAAGTTTCAGCTTTATACGATTGATCTATCAAACGGACACGTAACCCCCATTGGCTCATATACGGAAACGGCATCAATCATGGCGCTTACCATTCCAACAACGCCGATTGCGAATGGTGCTCCGGCAGCAGCGACCAACCTTTCTTCTAATTTTGTGAATGCGGCGACCAATGGCACATTCACCTTTACTGCGCCGAATAAGAAGTTTGATGGTAGCAATCTGTCAGGAACCCTTAGTTATACTGTTTTTGCCAATGGCATAGAGGTAGCTACTGGCAACGCAGAGGCAGGCAATAAGACTACGATCAATGCCAACGTAGCAGAGGGCGTTGTCAATTTCATTGTAGTGTTTAGCAATGATGCCGGTAAGGGGCCAAGGGCCAAACTAACTACATATGCCGGCTATGATACGCCAAACATTGTAAGCAACTTGAAGCTCACGGTCGACGAATCCGGCAATGCCGTCGTGACGTGGGACGCGCCCACAGCTGGTACGCATCAAGGTTACCTCGGAAATATTACCTATGATGTTTATCGTAATGTAGATTCGGCAACAGAAAATGTGGCTTCTGATATATCTACTACTACGTTCAGCGAGGTTATTCCTATGGGAAAATTGTCTTGCTACACCTATTCTGTGCGTGCTAATAATACGACACGAAGTAGTGCGTTGGCTACAACCGATGGCCAAGTGTTTGGTGAGGCCTTAGACGTGCCTTTCTTCGATGATTTGCTGACAGAGGCCGACTCAAAACTCTACACTATTCTTGATAAGAACCACGATGGTAGCTCTTGGGAATGGAGCAATGCCAAAGGTGGGTTATTCCAATACAAATTCAACAAAGATAACGCAGGAGACGATTGGCTTATATCACCACCTATCCGAATGAAGCAGGGTCGGACTTACAACGTCTCCTTCAAGGCCGCTGCAGGTTTAAAAGACTTTGCAGAGCGTATGGAGGTGAAGTGGGGTGCAGACAAAACGGCAGAAGCTATGACGGGCGTGATACTTCAGGCCACGGAGATTGCAGGTGTCAACAACAAGACGTTCACCGGGAAGATAACACCCACGGCTGATGGTAACTATTATTTGGGTTTCCACGCGATCTCAGAACCTGACAGATATGCTATTTTAATAGACTCTATTTCGGTTGAGGGGGCTGCTGACGCAAAGGCTCCTGCAGCAGTGGACAATCTTATAGCTACTGCAGATCAAACAGGGGCTCTTAAAGTAACACTGAAGTTTAATGCACCAACCACTACTGTAGACGGCACCGTACTCAGTAGTATTACCAAGATAGACGTAAAGAGTGGTGATCGCCTTGTGAAGAGTATTGTCAATCCCACTCCGGGATCAGAACAACTGCTTGTAGATAATGCCGCAGTAAACGGAGAGAATTTCTATACGATTATTGCTTATAATGCTTACGACTATGGTAAGAAAGCCACGGCTAAGGTTTATGTTGGGCAAGATACACCGGTAATGGGCAAGGTTAAGGCCTTCGACCAAACTACAGCTGTAAAACTCAAATGGGAAGTTCCCGCCGGTGCACACAATGGTATTATTTTGCCATCAGAAATTTCTTACAAGATTCATAACATCGGCGATGATGGTAAGCTTGGCGAAGAGATCGGTAAGGTCAAGGGCATTACCGAATACGTCGTTACCGGCCTGAATAATAATGAAGGTGAACAGAAGTATCAGCGATGGGCAATCAATGCCGAGAATGTGGCCGGCCCAAGCAATTGGGTGGCTGGTTCGCTTGTCGTGGGTGCTCCCTACACATTGCCTTTCCACAATAGTTTCAAGGGTGGAACTATAGAAAATCAGTTTATAGGTCTTGAGTCATCGGGAAAGAATACGATGTGGGCCGTTACTAACGATGTCTCTTCTGATAACGATAATGGTTCTATTATTTTCCGTCCATCTGAGACAGGCGTTTCTACGATTCTTACTGGTAAAATTGCACTTCAAGGTTCGATGAACCCCAAACTTGTGTTTGATTATCGCGGCGATGGCTCTCCAAAAGCAAAAGTTGAATTGCGCTTTGGAAAGAAGGACGGATCAATGACAGAGCCAGTCTGGACAAACACTGAGGCATCCACAAATGGAAAGTGGAAAACGTATCGTGTAGATATTCCTACAGAATTAATAGGTGAAGACTACGTGAGTCTGCGCATAATTGGTATTGCTGATGATATTGCTGATGATGCTGTACATCTTGACAATATTAATATTGCAGACCCTTTCCAGAAAGATGCCGCGATCGCATTAGTTACACCTGAAAGCGTCAAGAAAGGGCAGACCATAAAATTGAATGTAAAGGTAACCAATTTGGGACTTGACAATATTGAGAATGCCAAAGTCGCAGTTAGCGTTGATGGTAAGGTTGTCAAGGAAGAAGCGATTGAAAAGAGCCTGTCACTCTTACAGTATGCTGAGCTTCCGATCACATGTACGACTACAAGTCTTAACAAGGCAGCTAAGCTTAAGGTAAAAGTTACTTTAATAGTAGACAATGACCTTGATCCTGAAAACAATGAGGCTGAAGCTGTTGTTAAACTGGAAACGCCCAATGTTCTTGCACCGCAGAACCTCAAGTCTACAGGCTCTACAAGTTCGATGGTAAAACTGACGTGGGATTCTCCTGCTTCAACCACGACAGAGACGACGGATAGATTTGAAGATTATGACCCTTGGTCTACTCAATTTGGAGCTTGGGCAACAGTTGACAATGATCACGGATATGCCGGCGAACTCGTGTCAGGCATTCAGTACCCGCATCAAGGTGAGCAGTTTGCATTTATCAACTGGCAGCCTGCCGATATCTTTAATGATCCCCAAGAGGTCGCACCACATTCCGGAGAAAAGGCAGCTGTTGCTGTATATCAGATAGATGATATGGGTAACGATTATTTAGATGCAGACAACTGGCTTATTAGTCCTCAACTTTCCGGTAAAGCACAAACCATTCGCTTCTGGGTGAATAACCTCAAGCCGCAGGACAATAGCTATGGTACGGAAAGCTTCGATGTCCTTGCCTCTACGACCAATAGCGAGACTTCTAGCTTTGTGAAGATCGGTGATACTCACGTACAGGGTTCGGGTACGTGGACAGAGATTAGCGTAGAAGTGCCCGAAGGCACGAAATTCTTTGCGATCCATCATATTACGAGAAAAGACAATGTGTTTGCCTTTATGGTAGATGATGCTGTCTTTGAAGCAGGTGATGGCCCGATCTCATATAATGTCTATCGCGATGGTGAGTTGGTTAGTAATACCTATAAGACCAACTGCGATGACCAACCGACAACAAACGGCAATCACAAATATAGCGTAACGGCCGTTTATGCTGATGGCGCTGAATCAGAGCCGGTAGAAGTAGAAGTTGCAACAGCCGTTCAGCAGATTAACGCTAATGGCGAGATTGTCTATGATGTATATGCCGTCGATGGCAAGTTGATTATCAAGGGTGCTAAGAACCTCAACTTCTTAAGCAAAGGCGTCTACATTGTCAATGGCAAGAAGGTTGTGGTTAAGTAACAAAGTCTCTGTTCGTCAATCTGGCGAAAGTTAGTTTATGGAGCCGCAACCCTTGTTGAGGATTGCGGCTCTATCTCTTAAGGGATAAGGAGCTTGAAGGAGAGGCTTGATGTTTTTTTGTTCGTATGCATCGCTTCATCTAAGCGCCTCTCTATCGGTGAGCAGAAATATAAACTCACGCAAATGCAATGTTAAAAGTAAAATACACTATAACTCTTCAATATTATGAACTTTAGCAAACGAATATCCATAAGTCTGTTATTTGCGCTAAGCATCGCTTTGTTTGCATCAGCAGCACCGAGGACAAAGGCCGCTATTAAGGCAGCTGCCGCGCGCGTGTTCAGTACATCATCCCTACTGAAGCATGCACCCACACAGCGAGGCAGCCTTAAAATGCTACAATCCAATAATGCCTATACGATTATGGGCTATGATGGTGGGGGATTTGTTATTGTCAGCAATGATGACCTTCTTCCTGCCGTCATTGCCTACTCCAATACTCCCTTCGATAACCATTCGAAGAACGATAATTTTAAATGGTATCTTTCTGTAGCAGAGGCGTCTATTAATGCACTTGTAAAGGCTGGAAAACCTAAAAAAATGATCGCACCTGATCAGAGCAAATATGCAGCACAGATACCTGCATTCGTTACCTCACATTGGGGACAGGAGAAACCTTTTAACGATTTATGTCCGGAGGGAACAGCTTCCGGTACCGGTGGCTGGCAAGGCTATGGCGGTACAGGTAAATGTGTCACCGGTTGCGTTGCTACGGCAATGGCTCAGATTATGTATTATAATGGGTATCCGAAGCGAGGTATAGGGAAACATTCTGTGACTGTAAAGCAGGCGGATGGTTCCAAGAAGAAGGTAACGGTTAACTATGAAGAAAGCGAATACGACTGGGCTAATATGATTGATAATTATGATGGGCAGTATACAGCTGAGCAAGGCAATGCTGTAGCACGACTAATGCTCGATTGTGGTGTAGCTGCTGATATGTCATATGCAACCGATGCTTCAGGATCCTATACCTATAATGCTTGCGAAGGTCTCAAGCGAAACTTTGGTTATCCGGAAACAACCCAAATGCTTGAACGAAAATATTACAGCGAGGAGGCTTGGATGGATATTATTTATAATGAACTGAATGCGCGCCGTGCCATCTTTTATTCCGGTCAAGATTTGGGACACGGCGGCCATGCCTTTGTGCTTTCCGGATATGATACAGACGGAAAGGTCTGGATCAATTGGGGATGGGAAGGCAACTTTGATGGCTTCTATGATATTGCTCTCCTAAATCCTCAAACTTACAAGTTTTCTGCTGATCAAGATATGATCATTGGGTTTGAAGGTACTCATGGTGAACAGCTTAAGGATACGATCACCGTCCGTGAGCCGGGTAAGCTGGCTACGCTAATTCGTGATTCTACCTATCATAGAATCACGAAGTTGAAAGTAAAGGGTAAGATAAATTCTACCGATTTGCAGGTCATTCGCAGGATTGCCGGTAGAGGTCAAGATGGAAAGAGTCAGCGTAGTATGTTGCAAGAGCTTGATCTTACAGAAGCTGAGATTGTTGAAGGTGGCGAGCCTTATCTTATTGATGGTGTGCGACGATTGACCACGACAAAGCATGAAGTGCCAGAACGAGCCTTCTATGGCTGCTCCGGCTTGCACAAATTGTATTTGCCGGAAACAACGACAGCTATCGCTGATGGGGCTCTAGGCGGATTAGTTCGTCTTGATTCGGTTTCTATTCCTGCCGGTCAAGATAAGAACTATGTTTTTGATGGTCAGCTGTTGATGACAAAGGATTCTTCAGAGATCATTTCAGTGCTTCCCTATGCCTCTGGTGATCTTTCTGTAAAGAAGGGCATAAAGAAGATTCATCAATATGGACTTTCCGGGTGTGTCGGCTTGACAAAGGTTACGTTGCCTGCTAGTCTTGTCGAAATAGGCCATGAGGCGTTTGCCGGTTGCAATGCCATATCAATTATTCGTAGTTATGCTAAGACTGTACCCGAATTGGGGCGCAACGTATTTGATGATCTCAACAAATCTGCCATTAAGCTTCAAGTGCCAACAGGTACGAAGTCACGCTATCAAGGTAGCGAACAATGGCGCGACTTCAATGTCGTAGAGTTTGGTACAACAATAAAAGTGCGTGGCGCTATCAGAAAATATGGCGAGGATAATCCTAAGTTTGGCTGGCTGGTTAAGGGCGATTATGTCAGTGGCACACCGGAAGTTACTTGTGAGGCTACACCGACTTCACCCGTTGGAAAATACACGATCCATATTAATCGTGGATCAATTGTGGAAGAGCAGGTCGAATTTATAGATGGCATTCTTTATGTGCAAAAAGCTACAGCAAATCTCCACGCAAAGGATTTGACCATTAAGGCTGGTGAAACGCCAACTTTTGCCTACACGATAGATGGGCTGCAGAACAATGAGACAACGCTAGAATTGACGGAAGCACCAACGTTCACCGTCAATAAGGATGATGGCTCTGTTGTTACGGTCTTTGATACTCCGGGAGTATATACCATTAATATTAGTGGAGGCCTTTCAGAAAACTATCTCTTCAACTATATGCCTGCTCATCTTACCATACAGTCGGCAACTGATGGTATTGCAGGTGTTAAGATTGACAGCGATACTTTCGATATCTACACGTCAGCGGGAAGACTTATCGTAAAGGCAGCAACCAACTTTAATGGACTTGCCAAAGGAATATACATTGTTAACGGAAAAAAAGTTGCTGTCAAATAAGAAAGCGATAATCCATTTATAGATAGGTATCCGACACGGCGTAAACGCGCACGTGTCGGATACTTATGTTGGTATGCAATACATCGTTCTCAGTTGGATTGTTGCGAGTGATAGTTTTCTTTTTTCTGCGGGTTTTCTATTTCGTTTACACTACATGAGACCTTTGAAAAATGGTTCGGACAATAATTCTCTTCCTTTTCAGGATCATTTTTGCTTGAAGAAGGGTAACTATTGAGGATGATAAGATTCCCCTTTCCCCCGGTTGGGCCTCAAACTCAGACCCGACCGGGGAAATCTTTGCTTACTTGACACATTTGGATATAATAAGCCCGGGTGTTCGATATAGATTAAAGGCTATGCTTTGGTAATGTCCCATCAGGGCGGTGAGGGCTGTCGACAATGCTCGCATCGATCAGAACTCCTTCCTTGATAGAGATATGATGGGCGCTCAATTGTTTATTGAAAGCTTTCAGTAACTTATCCATGAGTCCGGACTCTGTCAGGGCAGTCCTGAAACGGCTGATCGTACTGTGATCCGGAGAGACGGCTTCCATACTCAGCCCTAAAAATCGAGAAAACGTCACCGAGTCGTTGACACGCTCTTCCAAGGCACAGTCACTCAATCCATACCAGGTCTGCAAAAGAAGCATTTTGAAAAGCAGGATAACATCACAGGCCGGAGCTCCTGCCGCATTTTACCGCTTGGTGTACTTCTTGTTGATCAACGTGCGAATAGGACGCCAATCGATAAGCCTGTCGACTTGATTCAAAAATACATTCTGAGCTTTCCTGCATCTCTTCTCTAACATGACGTCTGCAAATGAGACTTCGTCGTTGGTGGATTTTCCTTGTCTTGCCATAATTTTGTATCATCTATAGTGCTAATATACAAAATAATATGCGAATAAAACAATAGGATAAGTGGTAAAACAGACTGCTTTATTGTGCAAAGGTCTCTGATTTCATTTATCGGCCTCTGTGCAGAAGTAATCTACATAAGGGCAATAATCCTCGAAGCACCATCAAATAGCAAACGCCACTTATAAAGACATCAATTCCAAGGCTTGGTATTTTTTTCCCAAGGCTAGGAATTTTTTTCTCAACGTATAGGGAAAAAAGTTCCAAGCTTAGAAAAAGACAAGAATAGGTCTACAATTTGAAAAAATAAACGAATTTGAAGTACAGAGATTGCTCATGCTAAAGTGAAATGCAGTTTTTGCCTAACGTAGAAGAAATAAAAAACTTGAGATTTCAGTACGTATTGCTGCAAAACAAGGATGGTAATCGCCCCCACATCGCCCATTCTTCCCCTTCTCTTATCACGCTTTGAACTATTGGGAAAGGGAGTTGGAAGAGATCTTTTTGTTCCATTCCGACACATATTCTTTGCAGCAATCATCTGAAATACAAAATATTTCTGTAACTTTGTTCTCGGTGGCCATAGCAATTTGTGTTTATTTGTATGTCAACACCTTAATGTTACAATAAGTTTTGCTAATCACCAAATTTATAGACACTTATAATTCACCGAACCCACGTTATTATAAGAAAATATGATACAAAACATTGGGATTATCCAGACTTAAATTGTCCAAAGTACCTATGAAAAAGTATTTATACATTCTTTCGTTTTGTTTTTTGCAATATACACTCTCGGGCTTTGCACAGAACAAACAAACCTCAATTTCAGACACAATAAAACTTCCCGAAGCAACTGTATTGGCAGAAAGACCATTTGTCCAACGTAAGGCTGACAGAATGATAGTCAGTATAGAACACAGCAAATTGTTAAAGGCACGTTCTCTTTCTAATATTTTGAGTTTGATTCCCGGTGTAAGTTATGATGGTGAAGGTAGTGTTACTATTATGGGGAATGGCATTAGGATATATGAAAATGGAAGAATGGTAAAACTAAGTGGTACGCAACTTAAAAGATATTTGTCTTCTTTACGTGGCAATGATATTAAGAGTTTAGAGATACTGCCTCAAGCAACAGCTGAGTATGATGCGGAAGGAGGAACGGGGATTCTTGTTATCAATCGGCAGAAGAAGCATGATTATGGACTTTCCGGTTATGGGGGTAGCGAATACGAACGAAAAAGTAAAAATTCATTCTCAGAATTTACGGGATTAACTTATTCGTGGGGAAACTTTGCACTTTATGCCAATATGATGTTAGGCCGGTCGGAAAGTCTAAGTAAAATAGCCGAAAGTGACTATGGACGAAATATAACAGTTAATAGTATATCTGAAAGTACAGATAAAAGTCTTTACTATATGCCTAAGTTGGGCTTTGACTTTAATATATCCCCAAAGCAATATTTAGGTATTGAATGGTCTGGTAATTACGCAAAAGATTATGCCAATGACTGTTGGGTTCATTCTACTATTACCGACAATAGTCCTTATCCAACAAGCATTAAGAGTTATGCTCCATATACCTTAAGGCCTAATACCAATGATGTTACATTAAATTATGAATGGAAGACAGATACACTGGGAAGTAAACTAAATACCATTGCTGATTATGCCCGCAAAAGAGAACATGATTTGTATGAATATGAAAATAAATATACTTTAGGCATAAGTTCGGATAGTATTATATCTAAATCGCAACCCTCATTTGAGCGCATAGATGTATATAGTGCACAAGTAGACTTTGAAAAATATTTCAACCATCATCAGTTTACTCTTGGTGCCAAGTATGTCTATGCCGGTATCAATTATGATAATAAGCTATATCTCGGAAACACGACATTAGGAGGAGTGTTATCGGAAGATGTTGACCAACGAGACGATTTCAATTATTTTGAGCAACGATATGCGATATATGGAATGTATAGGTACACATCACGATCTTGGGGTGTTCAAATGGGACTGCGTAACGAATATACGGAATGGAATACCCAACAAAGAGTAAAGACTCAATTACATAACAGTAGAAGCGACAATAACATCTTCCCATCATTCTTTGTGAAAAAAAACATGGGACAAGGAAATGCTTTGTCGCTTAGTTATACGCAATCGATAAATCGTCCGTCGTACCAAATGGTAAATCCATTTGTTTTTCATCTGTCTGAAACATCCTATAAGGAAGGTAATCCTTATTTAAAAGGTGAATTGCTATACAATGCAGCATTACAATTCGTTCTGAAATCAAGATATATTTTCTCGTTATCTGCGCTTTTTATCGATAGGAAAATTAATGAGGTATACGAACAGGTTGGAGAGAAACAAACACGCTACATATTAAAAAATGATGGAAATTCAAAGAGATTGGCTTTGTATATGGAAATACCCTTTACGTGGGGTATGTGGAATTGTAGAAATAATGCCGAACTAAGTCAGAGTTTATATCAGAATAGTGCTAAACGTATTCATGATTTTGGGGTCGTTCTATCGAGTTTTAATCGTTTTAGGTTGTCAAAACAACTTACTGCGATGGCAAATTTACGCTATATCAGGCATTATAAACAACTTTATCTTGTTCAAAAGACAGATTACTTTGGTGTAGATATTGAGGGAGATTATAGTTGTTTGAAGGACAAACTGAATATCAATTTTGGTGTGAAAGACTTGTTAAATAGCAGAGGAAAGAATCAACAAATATTCCGAAATAATAATTTTGAACACCATTCAGACTTTAATTTTGTTTCACGAAAGTTCTTTGTTAGTGTAACGTTTAATTTCTCGGCCGGATTAAAACAAGCAAGCCAACATGATAAGACGCATTCTAATGGAGAAGAAAAAGAAAGAATGTAATGAGTAGCTTTCCTTTGATTAGGCAACATGATTGATACGCGAGTCTAGGTTAAGAAAGTCCTTTTAAAAGTTAGTAATCTCGTTAGTTTTTTATAACTTTTCAAAAGTTCAGCGGACGCTATATCATTTAAGTCTCATTTCGCGCGCTAATCAAGTCCTAAGCGCTCCATATCCTTGCCATAAAGGCGGTTGAACTCTCTTGACGACAACCCGTGGGCAAGATAAAGCTCTACGAAAGTCTTGTAGATATCTGGTTTTATAGTGTAAAAATCCTCCATTCCACCTAAAGAGTGAGGATAGGAAAGTACACGCTTAAAGAAAATCGGGACAGGATTATCCTTCGTTCCGTAGGTTGGGTCATTCCATTGCCGGCGGTTCACATAGGCTGAAAAACTATAGATGTTAGTGATAAAAGTCAATCGTTGAACTTCTAAGTCTTCATACCAAGTTTTTTCGCCACCGCCTCTTGGAACGACATTATAGACACCTTTAAAGGAAACAACACCTACATACTTGTTATATTCAGGTGCATAAAAGTAGATGAGGTTATAAACAGCCGTTCGCGTTTGTGCTACGCCCATAAACCACCCGCTTGTGGTAAAGACATCATCATACGTGTCTAAATCACGATAGTCTTTGGGCACTTTTACGACGATCGTGTCGGAGTTCTTTATATATGTGTCTGCATAAGGAATAGCCGACTTATTCCCGCCAATGGTAAATCTGGTTATGATAAAGATAAGCAGCGGCGCACCTATGAACATCGCCAAAATCGTCCCCGACGTTGAAGCAATATAGGGAAATACTTTACGAAAGATATTCGCCATTATCTGCAATAAAATACTATAGTTTCGCAAGCCCGCTGCGCGGAGTCTCATCTACTTCTCGTGCGCAGCGGGCTGAATTTAGTCTTATTTTACCGTGATCAGATAGTAGTTTTTCTTGCCACGTTGTACGAGCATATATTTGCCATCTAAGAGATCCTCTTCTGTGATGGTTTTATCAAAGGCGGAAAGCTTCTCTTTATTGAGACTGACACCACCGCCCTGCACCAACTTACGCATCTCGCCCTTTGAGGCAAAGCATTGCGTCTTTTCGGCAAACAAATCAACGGCTTTAGCGCCCACAGCCTCAGCGCGCGCAACCTCAAAATGAGGCACACCGCTAAAGACGGCGAGCAAGGTCTTCTCATCAAGCTTCAGCAAACTCTCTTTTGTGGCTTTGCCAAAGAGGATTTCCGTAGCAGCCAGAGCTTTTTCGTATTCCTCGCGGCCGTGAACCATCACAGTCACCTCCTCGCCAAGACGGCGCTGCAATTGGCGGCGGCCGGGGTCAAGGCTGTGCTCGGCGATCAGGGCTTCAACTTCTTCGCGCCCCAGCAAGGTAAAGATCTTAATGTAGCGCGCAGCCTCTTCGTCGGAGACGTTAAGCCAGAACTGATAGAACTCGTAGGGCGTTGTGCGCTCTGCATCTAACCAAATATTGCCGCTTTCTGTTTTGCCAAACTTTCGACCATCGGCCTTCGTAATGAGGGGGCAAGTCAAAGCATACACCTCATTGTCGGGCCCTAACGTGCGGCGAATGAGCTCTGAGCCGGTCGTAATATTTCCCCACTGGTCGGAACCGCCCATCTGCAACTTACAATTCTTCGTCTTATACAGATAAAGGAAGTCGTAACCTTGCAGCAATTGGTAAGAAAACTCGGTAAACGAAAGGCCGTCGCGTGCTTCTCCGTTCAAACGCTTCTGCACACTGTCTTTCGCCATCATATAATTGACGGTAATATGCTTACCAATGTCTCTCACAAACTCCAAGAAGGAATAATTTTTCATCCAATCGTAGTTGTTGACGAGCTCAGCTGCGTTGGGGGCATCTGAGTTGAAATCGAGGAAGCGCTCTAATTGCTTTTTAATGCCATTGATATTGTGCACAAGGGTCTCCTCATTCAAAAGGTTTCGTTCCTGACTTTTTCCCGAGGGATCGCCGATCATACCGGTAGCTCCACCGATAAGCGCCAAGGGTTTATGGCCACAATGCTGAAAGAGGCGGAGCATCATTACGCCACACAAGTGGCCAATGTGCAGAGAGTCGGCCGTCGGATCAATGCCGACGTAAGCCGTGACTCTTTCTTTTTGAATCAATTCTTCTGTTCCCGGCATGAGCTGATGCAACATCCCACGCCATCTTAATTCTTCTACGAAATTCATCGAGCTGTTTGTTTACAATTTGCCGACAAAGTTAGTATAAACCGCGAAAAAGGCAAACGTATAATGCCCTATTGCTTATTTGCCATCATCCTTTGGGAAGCATCTAGCAAGAAATTCAGGTTAAAAATAAACGTCGTTCCGCGATGAAACCGCCTTCTTTAAGATGAATAAAGAGCAAACAGGCATAGAAGACGACAGGGCACTTGGCCCGCATACGCAGCTCCACAAATAATACCCACGCTTTTACATCTGAAGGCTAGAAATAGGGTCACATCTTATTCCATTTACACAGAAGATACTTGAGCTGCAAAAAACATCGGTTTCAACGTAGAATATTATTGTTTCTCTCTTATTCAACGCATTCAATATCCGGCGGTTTCATCGACACAAAGGTAATCTCGCTGCAAGGCGGTTAAAGGCTATCTACGACAAGGCGTTCGACAAGCAAAGGGTAGCACGCTGTCGCTTGAAGTCAGAATGACTAAATACAGTAATTTGGGAAAAATTTGGTAACTTTGTTCGCTTTAATTGAAAGTAATGCTGTATGACTCCTGATTTCTCCTACGACGTTTTAGTTATTGGGGCCGGCCACGCCGGCTGCGAAGCGGCATATGCTGCGGCGACAATGGGCGCAAAGACGTGCCTCATCACAATAGATATGAACAAGATCGCGCAGATGAGCTGCAATCCGGCCATCGGCGGGATTGCCAAAGGGCAAATCGTGCGCGAAGTCGATGCTCTTGGCGGACTGATGGGGGAAATTACGGACTTAGCTACAATTCAGTTTCGCATGCTTAACCGCTCTAAAGGACCGGCTATGTGGAGTCCGCGGGCGCAGTGCGACCGCATGCAATACAGCTTGGCTATGCGTGAGCGACTCGAACAAACGCCGAACCTGCAAATCTGGCAAGATGAGGTAACGGAACTTATAGTGGAGCACGGACAAGTCGTAGGCGTGCGCACAATTTGGGATATCGTATTTCGCGCAAAGGCAGTGATTATTACAGCGGGCACTTTCTTGAACGGCTTGATGCACATCGGCCGAAAAATGGTCGAAGGTGGGCGTTGTGCTGAGGCTGCGGCGAAGTTTTTAACCGATTCCATCGCAAAAAACGGTATATCTTTCGCCAGAATGAAGACGGGAACGCCGGTGCGTATCGATGCTCGCTCTGTGCATCTTGACGAAATGGAGATCGAACCGGGCGAAACAGACTTTCATCGGTTCAGCTACGTGAGCACAGAACGCCAACTGAAGCAGATGGTCTGCTGGACATGTTATACGAATCCTGAGGTTCACGCTGTTTTGGAAAAGGCACTCCCCGACTCTCCTTTATATAATGGTCAGATTGACAGCATCGGTCCACGTTACTGTCCGAGTATAGAAACAAAACTCGTGACGTTTCCGGACCGAAAGCAACATCCGCTCTTCCTGGAACCTGAGGGCACATCGACGAATGAACTTTATCTGAATGGTTTTTCGTCAAGTTTGCCGCTTCACGCGCAGTTGGAGGCACTGCGAAAGATTCCGTGCTTTCGCGACGTGGCGCTGTACCGACCAGGCTACGCGATTGAGTATGATTTCTTCGACCCGACGCAACTGGAGCATACGCTGGAGTCAAAAGCGGTGAGCGGACTCTTTCTCGCCGGACAGGTAAACGGCACAACAGGATACGAGGAAGCAGCAGGACAAGGACTCATTGCTGGCATTAACGCGGCTCTACTTGTCAACGGCCGTCCGGCTTTTGCGCTTCGCCGAGATGAAGCCTATATCGGCGTACTCATCGATGATTTGGTCACTAAGGGCGTAGACGAACCCTATCGTATGTTTACCTCACGCGCTGAGTATCGCATTTTGCTTCGACAAGACAATGCAGACATTCGACTCACGCCATACGCGATCGAGTTTGGTTTGGCTTCAGCTGAACGCATTCATCGCTTTGAATCGAAGAAAGCCGCACTCGAAAATATCATCACTACAGCGCAACACACATCGATCAAACCGGACAATATTAATAGCTACTTGGAGTCAATTGGGAGCACGCCTCTTCGGCGTGGTTGCAAAGCTTACGATCTTGTCACACGACCAGAAATTTCCTTAACAGATCTGGCGCAGCATACGCCGGCGCTATCTAAAGCTATAAAGGCGGTTTCATCGGATCGTGAAGAAACCATTGAAGCGGCAGAAATTGAAATAAAATATAGCGGCTACATCGCACGTGAGCGCCAATTGGCAGACAAGATACAACGCTTAGAGGATATAAAAATACGCGGAGTATTCGACTATTCCAAACTACATCAACTGTCGACTGAAGCCCGGCAAAAACTTGCTAAGATCGATCCGGAAACATTAGCGCAAGCGAGTCGCATTCCAGGAATTTCACCTTCAGATATCAGCGTCTTATTGCTTTTAAGCGGGCGCTAAAAAGCAGACATAAAGCTATCTCTAAAACACGACTAAAACAGCGATGAATTCGGACAAAATAAAGAGTCATATAAGAAAGTTCCACGTGAAACAAAATAAAGAAAATACTGCTAAACACAACGTTTTATGAACAAAAAACTGTTACTCGAAAATCTGAGAAACGTACCTGATTATCCTAAAAAGGGCATCCAATTTCAAGATGTCTCTACCCTATTCAAAAACCCTGCTTGCATTGAAGAAATGAAGCAGGAATTGGTGCGCCTATATAAAGATAAAGGCATCACAAAAGTTGTCGGCATAGAGTCGCGAGGTTTCGTTATGGGCGCAATCTTAGCAGCCGAATTAGGCGCAGGTTTTGTTATGGCGCGCAAACCCGGCAAACTGCCCGCCGATACCTTTAAGGAAACTTACGAAAAAGAATACGGCTTCGATGAAATCGAAATCCATACGGACGCCATCACGAGCGAGGATACCGTCCTCATCCACGACGACCTCTTAGCTACGGGCGGAAGCATGGAGGCTGTGTACAAATTGTGTCAGCGTTTTAATCCACGCCGGATCTATGTAAACTTCCTCATCGAACTTGCGATGGAAGGACTGAACGGCCGCAAGGCACTGGGCGTCGATAAAGACATCACGACGCTGATTACCGTCAGTCGGTAATAGAACGGCGGTGGGGTTAGATAGCGCAAAGAGTTAATAGAATGACAAAAGAAGAAACAACGGCAATAAAAAAATATCTGAAAGGCATTGTCAACAATTTGCCTGAAAAGCCCGGCTGCTATCAATATTTGAATGCAGACGGGAAGATTATATATGTGGGCAAGGCCAAGAATCTAAAACGCCGCGTTTCTTCGTACTTCACAAATCCGAAACAAAGTTTTAAAACGCAGCATCTAGTCCCGAAGATTCGCGACATTCGCTACGTTGTCGTCAATACGGAAGAGGACGCGCTACTTTTGGAAAACAACCTGATCAAGCGCTACAAACCCCACTACAACGTATTGCTAAAGGATGATAAGACCTACCCTTCCATCGCCATCAGCAACGAATATCTGCCGCGCGTATTCAAAGTGAGGAAGCGCGCAGGCAAGGGCGCGACATTCTTTGGCCCGTACAGTCACGTCCCAACAATGTATGCATTGCTCGAACTCTGCCACAAACTTTATCGGCCACGGCCTTGCCGCATGCCAATGACGAAAGAAGGCGTTGAAAGCGGAAAATACGACCTCTGCCTCGAATACCACATCGGCAATTGTGCTGCGCCGTGCGTCGGGAAACAGACTTGGGACGACTACAACAAGAATATTGCCGCCTGCAAAGAGATTTTGCGCGGCAACACCGCCGAATTGGAGCGCAACATCAAGACCCGAATGCTTGAAGAGGCCGAACATTTACGCTTTGAAGCCGCCGAAGCACTCAAACAACAATACTTGTTGCTCTCCAATTACCGCGCCAAGAGCGAAATTGTCTCCGGCGTCATTCACAACCTCGACGTTTTCAACATTGAGAGCGAGGAAAAAGTGGCGTACATCAACTATCTGCACGTCACGAACGGCAACATCACGCAGGCCTTCACGTTTGAATATAAGAAGCGCTTGGGCGAGAGCGATGAAGAACTGCTTTCGCTCGGCATTGTCGAAATGCGTGAGCGCTATCATAGCCGATCGACCGAGATTGTCGTACCTTTCGCTTTAGACCTACCGGAAAGTTACGCCACGCAAACCATTCCTCAAAAAGGAGATAAGAAAAAGCTCCTCGAACTGTCCAAACTCAACGTCAAGCAATACAAGTTTGACCGCCTCAAGCAAGCCGACAAACTCAATCCGGAGCAAAAATCCGTGCGCTTGATGCAAGAAATACAGCGCGAATTAGGCCTCGCGCAACTCCCCTACCGCATAGAATTGTTCGACAACTCCAATTTACAAGGAAGCGATGCCGTAGCCGCCTGCGTAGTCTTTGAAAAATTGCGTCCGGCCAAGAAAGCCTATCGCAAGTACAATATAAAAACCGTCAGCGGGCCCGACGATTACGCCTCGATGCAAGAAGTCGTCCGCCGGCGTTATTCGCGCTTGATTGAAGAAGAACAACCACTGCCCAACCTCATTATAGCCGACGGCGGAAAAGGCCAAATGGAAGTCATACGCCAAGTGGTAGAGGACGAACTCAAGCTCCCCATCCCCATTGCCGGTTTAGCGAAAGACGCCCACCATCGCACGCGCGAACTCCTCTTTGGTTTCCCACCCAAGAGCATCGGTATGAAGGCCGACGGCCCACTATTCCGTCTCTTGACCGGTATGCAGGATGAAGTGCATCGCTTCGCCATCACCTTCCATCGCCAGAAGCGCAGCAAGCGCCAGACGGCCTCGCGCTTAGATCAAATAGCCGGCGTAGGCGAGAAGACAAAATCCCTACTCCTGCAAAAATTTGGCAGTCTGAAGCGCATAGAAGAAGCCAGTTGCGCCCAATTGCAAACCGCTCTGGGGACGAAAAGGGGCGCCAAAGTCTTTGAAAACCTCCACCAAATAAGCGTAAATCAGGAATAAAGGCTTACTTTTGTTGATTGCTGCGTCGCGAAGCGCCAACCAAGTAACGATAGAAAGAATGAAGACAGTAATCCAACGCGTCAAATACGCCTCCGTCAGCATCGATGGCAAAGTGACGGCCCGCATAGATCAAGGCCTGATGATCCTGCTCGGCATTGCCGACGACGACGATCGCGAAGCCGCCGATTGGCTGGCCCGTAAAGCCGCCGCACTCCGCATTTTCGACGACGAAAACGGCGTAATGAATAAGGACATACAAGAGATCGACGGCCAAATATTGGTCGTGAGTCAATTTACCCTGCTCGCGAGTTACAAGAAAGGCAACCGCCCCTCTTACATCCACGCCGCCGGCCACGAAACGGCCATACCGCTTTACGAGTACTTTATTGCCCAACTCGCCGCCTTGACCGGCAAACCCGTTGCCACGGGCACTTTTGGCGCAGATATGAAAATCGAACTCCTCAATGATGGCCCCGTCACCATTTGTATGGATACCAAGCATAAAGAGTAAGAACCACGATCTTAAATATCACCCTATGCAGGAAAAACCCCTACCCGCCCCTGCCGAAAGTCCTACGCTTCACGAGGCGCAAGCGCTTGTAGATGCGTGGATCAAGACCTACGGCGTTCGCTACTTTAGCGAACTCACCAATATGGCCTGCCTGACCGAGGAAGTCGGCGAATTGGCCCGCATCATCGCCCGTCGCTACGGCGACCAATCGTTTAAGGCCGGCGAAGCGCAAGATCCGGCCGACGAGATGGCTGATATTCTGTGGGTACTCCTCTGCTTGGCCAACCAAACCGGAACAGACCTCAGCGAGGCATTTCGGCGCAACCTTGAGAAGAAGACGCAGCGCGATGGCACGCGGCATTTGAACAATCCAAAACTAAAAAATAATACACAACAATAAGATGACACCACACGAACATCACCACGATCACGCGCACACACAAGGCGCTGACAGGTACGAACAAGCATTCAGCAAGTACAACCTCCATCTGCACGACGAAAACGTCGCAGAACGCGTAAAAAGCCTGTTAGCGAGCAAGCGCGAACAGTATAACACACCTGAAGTATTGGAATTTCTCCTCAGCACCGTGGAATTGACGACGCTGAAGGTGACTGATAGCGACGAAAGCGTACTCCGAATGGTCGAAAAATACAACCGCGTAGCTGAGGATCACCCTGCGCTCCCCCACTTCGCCTCTATTTGCGTCTACCCGCGCTTTGCGCAGATCGTAGCGCAATCGCTCGAGGTAGAAGGCACGGAGATAGCCTCCGTTGTGGGCGCATTCCCCTCATCGCAGTCGTTTATTGAGATCAAAACAGCTGAAACGGCACTGGCCGTACACGATGGTGCAACGGAGTGTGATATGGTTTTGAGTGTCGGCGCTTTTCTTTCGGGCGACTATGAAACGTGTGCCGACGAGATCAGCGAGATTAAAGCGGCTTGCGGCGAAGCGCAACTCAAAGTAATCTTGGAAACCGGCGCACTACAAACGGCTGAAAACATCAAACGGGCAAGTATTTTGGCGATGTATGCCGGTGCAGATTTCATCAAGACGTCTACAGGAAAAATCGAGCCTTGCGCTACGCCTGAGGCGGCCTACGTAATGTGCGAAGCGATCAAGGAATATCACGCTCAAACGGGACGTATGATCGGCTTCAAAGCAGCCGGCGGCGTCAGCACGCCGGAAGATGCGCTCAACTACTATACCATCGTCCGCGAACTCTTGGGCGAGGATTGGTTGAAGGCGAACTTGTTCCGCATCGGCACGAGTTCACTCGCACCGCGCTTGATCAAAGCCGTCACGGGCGAGGATGTAGGCAAGTTTTAAGCCCGCTCGCCGCCTTGCGGCGCACACATAGAGCTACATACCCGATTAGGCGTTTCGACGCGTCTGATCGGGTATTTTTGTATACTAAAACGCGACCGGAATATCTTTTATGGTGGCGTAAACCTGCAGTCCTATAATGCGGACGAAGCCAAACCCAGTAAACGTTTATGGATAAATGGGCTACGCATACTTGCTTTATACCTCCCGGAGTGTATTATTAGACGCCTAAGCGGCGTTTTGAATTGCCTGGCGCGGTATAGATGAGTTTGCGCTCACGATAAAAAAGGTGTACGCTCACGAGCGTAAGGGTGTACGCTCGTGATAAAAAAGGTCTACGCTCGTGAGCGTACACGCCATAAACAATTCGTCAGCGCAGGTAAGTGGGTTATTGTGGGCGTAAAGCCTTATCATTATTAGTAGAGAGATTGTATTATCTAATTGATTATGTGGTGTTTATCATTTCATACTTGGATTCGGACGTTTTGAAAGACCAACCCTAAGGAGTTGCTCAAATGCGACGCGTCGTAGACAGGGTTAAAGTGAAAAGCACTTTAACCCTGCCCTGCCAAGAGACTAACCCCGATGGGGTTATTTGTGGGTGGTAAATGCGGGGAATAAAATAGAGGCATAAGTAATTGGTAATTGAAGAATAAAAGAAAAAAACAGAGGAAAATAAGTGAGGCAGTAAGAGCAAGAAAAGGGGGTATAAAATCAAAAAAAATAAACCTAATAAAGTTATTTACAAGCGCCGAGCACAGGACATCCGAGCTGAATTCGATAAAGTAAAACAACAACCCCTTAGGGTTGGTCTTTTGGTAGGCCGGGGTTAAGTTGCGTAGCTACTTAACCCCGGATAAACGGATGGAAATGAGTGCAACCCCATTAGGGGTTGGTCTTTTGGCAGGCCAGGGTTAAGTGGCGAAGCTACTTAACCCTGGATAATTCGATGGAAAACAGCGCAACCCCATCAGGGGTTGGTCTTTTGCAGTGGCAGGGTTGAGGAGAGAAGCGGCAACCCGGCCACTAACGACGTGAGTCGTTGATGAAGCGAAGGGGTGCTAAGGATCTATCTAACGCATTTGAGATGCGGACGTATTTTGAAAGACCAACCCTAAGGGGTTGTCAATAGCGGACGACCTTAGGCAGGGTTAAGTAGCTTCGCCACTTAACCCTGCCCTGCCAAAAGACTGACCCCGATGGGGTTATTTGCGAACGTGCAGTTGCGGAAACGGGGTGGTCGGTCGTTGTCCTAAAAGTCTTAAAACGTTGGGGGTGGTAACAAGTGTTACAGCCTCGCGGACGGCAATGTTGTAAGTTTGCACTCGTAATCACATAAACAACATAACAATTATGGAAAATCAGATGTTTTGCTACCAATGTCAAGAGACGGCAAAGGGTACGGGCTGCACGCTGAAAGGCGTTTGCGGCAAAGCGGCCACTACTTCGGCGGCAATGGATTTATTGCTGGCCGTAAGCAGGGGCGTAGGGATTGTTACTGACGCTCTAAACCGCGCGGGGGTGTCGAAAGATGAAATGGAGATTGGTCATTTCTTGTGCGACGCGCTCTTTTGTACGATCACGAATGCCAATTTTGACGATGATGATATTCTGCAACGGGTGGAAAAGGGCATCAAGCTGCGTGATCGCCTGATCAAACTGGCAGATGAAAACGGCGTGGCGCTACCGGAGCGCGCCGAACTGCGCTGGGACGGCTCGAAGGCTTCTTATGCGGAGGAGGCAAAGCGGCAGGGCGTATTGCGCATTGCGAACGAGGATATTAGATCCTTGAAGGAGTTGACGGTATATGGACTTAAGGGGATGGCGGCTTACTATGAGCACGCGTCAAACTTGCAGCAAGCGGATCTTACGCTGATTCATTTTATGGCGGAAGCCTTGGCTATCGTGGCAGACCCTGAGGCGGATCAGGCTACGCTGGTAGATCTCGTGCTGCGCACGGGACAGGCGGGCGTAAAAGCTATGGCCTTGCTCGACAAAGCCAATACGTCGGCTTATGGTTCGCCGGTAATCACAAAAGTAAATTTGGGCGTGGGGCGCAACCCCGGGATTTTGATCAGCGGGCACGACTTACACGACCTCGAAGACTTGCTGAAGCAGACGGAAGGGATGGGCATCGACATTTATACGCACGGCGAAATGCTTCCGGCTCACTACTATCCGCAGTTGAAAAAGTACGCACATCTGGTAGGAAACTATGGGAACGCTTGGTGGCAACAGAAGGAGGAATTTGCACGCTTTAACGGGCCGATTATTTTTACGACCAACTGCATCGTACCGCCACGCCCCGATGCGAATTATAAGGATCGCGTCTTCACGCTCAATAGTACGGGTTTCCCGGGATGGAAACACATCGAAAACGGAGCTGATGGGCATAAGGATTTTTCAGAGGTTATCGCGCTGGCCAAGACTTGCCAAGCACCGGAGGCGCTCGAAGCGGGTGAAATCGTGGGCGGATTTGCTCACGCACAGGTCTTTGCGCTGGCGGATCAGATCGTAGAGGCGGTGAAGAGTGGGGCTATTCGTAAATTTATCGTGATGAGTGGCTGCGATGGACGTATGAAGAGTCGCCAATATTACGCTGACTTCGCACAACAATTGCCGAAGGATACGGTAATCTTGACTTCGGGCTGCGCAAAATATCGCTACAACAAATTAAACTTGGGCGACATCAACGGCATTCCACGCGTGCTCGACGCCGGACAATGTAACGATAGCTACAGCTGGGCCGTTGTCGCTATGAAACTGCAGGAAATCTTCCAAGCGAAGGATATCAACGACCTGCCTATTGTCTTTAACATCGCTTGGTACGAACAGAAGGCCGTAATCGTGCTTCTGGCGCTTCTAAGTCTGGGCATTAAGAACATTCACATCGGCCCTACGCTACCGGCCTTCGTATCTCCTAACGTGCTAAAGGTATTGGTTGAAAATTTCGGCTTAGGGGGTAACGCCACAGTCGACGAGGATCTTAAGGCGTGGGGATTGGCTTAACCCCTACGCTTTCGTTGCGGCGGTAGCTTTTGCTCGCCGCAGCAGCAGTAAAGTTCGCCGCGGTGGCTACAGAGCTCGCCGCGGCGATTGTTTTACCGGAGGCATGCGTTGTTTTGCCGGAGGCATGCGCTGTTTTGCCGGAGGCGGCGATAGTATTGTTTTGGCCGGCGATAATTCGACCACCCGACGCACACTTTGCTATTTTTTACAAAAAACAAACTATCATTTGCTCTACTTTTCCCGCTTCAAGCGTATCTTTGCAATGCCAAAGAGATATAAATGCCTTATGAGAAGATTGTTATTACTGTGTTCTGCCTTGCTACTGACGCTTGGGGTAAACGCACAAACATCGGGCGAAGATTTTGTTCGCAATTTTTACGAAAAATATCTGAGCGAGGAGCCGTCCGCGCAAGTTGAGGCCTTGAAAATGCTGACGCCGCGCCTCCAAGCTAAAGTTGCACGCCTACGAGCTGAGATGAACGGCGACCCTTTTACAAGGACGGAGGGCATTACGCCGGAGATGCGCAAGACGCTCCGCGTGATGCCGGCTGAAAATGGCTGGTTTGTGGCTTCCTTTACCACTCATTTTGAGGACGAATTGCTGACGGAGACGACTAAAATTCCGGTCTTTCCGGAGCAAATCGAAGGCCGCTGGCAACTGGCTCGCATCGCCGCGCCTTGGGAGGAGGATTTGGAGCAACTTTGTAGCCCCCTTGATGCCCCCAAAGCCGTAGATGAAAGTTCGCCGGCCAAGTTTGTCGAGACTTTTTATCAAAACTACGTCACGCCATTTGCGGCTATGGACGTCGATGCACCGGAGCGCGCCAAACAATTACGGGAAAAATACCTCACAAAACCGCTACAAAAGGTCTTCAACGACAAGGCGCAGGCGGGCGAAGAACCGGTTATCAATCGCTATGATTGGATCTTGGGCGGCTACGACTTTGATCGCAGCGCACTGGCATCGCTCTCTGTCTCGCCAATAAGCGACCAGGAAGTGCGGGTGCGCTTCTTGAAGGCCGGCGATATCGAATTTGTGTACACGATAAAGGTAGAAAAAAACGCGGAAGGTTATCGGATAGCTGACATAAACACGACTTCGGACGAGGAAGTTCCGGCGGTCGATGACGAACCTACGATATAAAAAGCGAATCATCAAACTAATATGAACAATAAAGCGATGAAATTCATAAAAAGCTTAGTCTTGCTACCGCTGGTCTTGCTCTTGGTCGGCTGCGGCACAACTTCGACCGTCCCCATTACAGGACGTAAGCAGCACCTTTTGGTATCTAACGAGCAGGTAATGAGTTTGGCCAACGAACAATACCAACAGTATATGCGAACGGCCAAACTTTCGACCAACGCAAACAATACGGCGATGGTCAAACGCGTGGGCCGGCGACTCGCCAACGCGGTTACGACTTATCTAACCCAACACGGCGAGGGCGAAGAGTTGAAGCAATATCACTGGGAGTTTAACCTCGGGCAAGACAATTCGGCCAACGCGTTCTGTATGCCTGGCGGAAAAATCGTAGTCTACGAAGGTCTGCTGCCGATCACAAAGAATGAGACGGCGCTGGCCATAGTTTTGGGTCACGAAATCGCACACGCCGTTGCGCACCATAGCGCTGAGCGCCTCAGTTCCCAACTTAAAGCGCAATATGGTGCCGCCGCGCTCGGACTAATTCTGAGTGGCAGCGGCGCATCGCAAGCTACGCAGGAACTGGGTCAACAGATTTACGGGCTCGGAGCGCAATATGGTGTGATGCTGCCCTACTCTCGCAAAAACGAAAGCGAAGCTGATTATATGGGGCTCATCTTTGCGGCCATCGCAGGCTATAATCCGCAAGAGGCAGTCGCGTTCTGGCAGCGTATGAACGCAGGCGGCGGGCAGAGCATCCCGCAGTTTATGAGCGACCACCCCTCTCACGAATCACGCATTGCGGCGCTTCAGCGCGCAATGCCTGAAGCTATGAAATATTATACGGGAAAGTCGACGACGCCAACCGGGAAATCATCGCCCAAGACGCAAACCGGCGGCAAGACGGTCCCATACAACAATCTCTCCGGCTTGCGCAAAAGCGGCAACAAACGATAAGTCCGCCAGCCGAATCGGCCGGCAGACTTTCAGGTTTCAAAAGGCGGATCCGACAATCGGGTTCGCCTTAAAACAAATGGGGCGGTATGAGCTCTTGGGCGCGTTGAAAATCTTCGACAGTGTCCAGTTCGATCGAGAAAAACGAAGTGGTGTCGATCGCCATAAAGAAATGGTTCGCTTCCGCCAGACGCTGAAAGGCGGCCTCATAAAACACGTTGACCAAACCTTCTGTTTCAATCATTGGCGTTAGCGTTTCAAAAAGCGCAGCACTGTAATCGGCCGTCATCTTTTCAATACCGACCGATTCGCCAAAGGCTTCGTCGGGCGCATATTGTTTGCCGATGCCTACAACTTGGCCCGCCTCGTCTACAATTGTCTTCACCTCCTCTTCGCCCAACTCGTGGCGATTGACGGCCAAAGCCGTCGTCGGCGTATCCAAAAGCGGCCGCAGCAGAGCCGGATCAAAGAGGATGTCGCTATCGAGTAAGAGAAAATCTTTCCCATCCGTGAAAGGGCGAGTCAGCCACAGCGAGTAGATGTTATTGGTTTTGTCGTAAATGGCATTGTCTATGAAGTGGAAAGTCTGATCCGGATATTGCTTGGTCAAGAATTGGCGGATCATCTCTCCACGATAACCCGTGACAACGACAAACTCCCGCATACCGGTTTCCAACAAAGCATCGACCGTGCGCTGCAAAAGCGTGCGCCGGCCCACATTCAGCAAACATTTCGGCCTATCGTTGGTCAGCGGCCGCAAGCGCGAAGCCATGCCGGCCGCAAGAATCACGGCGATCATTGGGCTTGCGCGATTTTAAGTATCACGTCAGCCACCTCACGATTCTGCTTGGCGCGACCAAGCGTTATGCGGAGGTGCGTTTCCAGTCCCGGCTCGTTCATAAACTTCACTTTGTAGTGCGCTTGTGCGAAAGCGCGTTGCAGCGCGTCCTTTAAGGCCGGCGGATATTTGATCAAGATGAAGTTGGCCACCGATCGATAGACCTTAAAGCCCTGCAAGCGGCCTATTTCCTCCTTATACATACGCCGCGCCTCGTTCATAACGGCCGCCACGTGTCGATAATGTTCTTCCGAGTGCAAGGCAGCCACGGCGATGTCTTCAGCCAGCCGATCGTAGCCCAAATATTTGTTCGCATAACGACAGAATTTATCCATCTCTTCCGAGCGCCCCACGAAGGCGAAGCCCATCCGCAAGCCCGGCAGGCCGTAAAATTTCGAGAGCGTCCTACAGAAAATCATGTTCGGATATCGGCCTACGAGTCGTGCGATATAACTTACATCGTCCGTCACGAAAGAAGCGTAAGCCTCATCTACCAGAATAATCGTATCAGTCGGCGTCATCTGCCCCAAGCGTTCCAGTTCGTCAGGCGTCAGTCCGTTTCCGGTCGGATTATTGGGCGAAGCCACGAGCACTACTTTCGGCCGGTGCTCCTCGATGCTGCTGCGCAATGCTTCGAAGTCGTAAGCGAAGCAGTCCTCCTCCTCATTCACAGAGTATTGCAGCGTATTTCCGTCGACCTCATCTGCGATCGATTGATAATACCACCAAGAATATTGCGGAATGAGCATCACGTTTCGCCCCGGCGTTTCGGTCAGGAAGAAATGTACAGCCTGCTTCAGAATATCTTCGGCCCCATAGCCCAAGACGACCTGCGACTCGTCGACCCCATAATCTTCCGCCAGCGCAATGGAGAAAATGCTTTTTTTCCCTTCATCGTAAAGTCGCGTATAGAAGCATAGTTTGTTGACGTCGAAGTCTTTAATGGCTTTAACCACCTCCGCAGAAGGCTCAAAGTTAAATTCGTTTCGGTCTAAGTAATTTATATCGTCGGCCATAATGCTATCACATTTATGCCGACAAAGTTACACAAAAACGCGCAGGGCCGCGGGCGACGCCTGTGAAAATCCTGCCTCGTCGGCAAAAAAGCAAGCACAGCACCGATCCGGCCTCCCAAGACGAAACCTCGCTCAAAAGAAGAAATGACGAAGACGAAGAAATGATAAATGCACTTCGAAATTTGCAATGACGAAGCGTTAAATCGGAGTTCATCAAAAGAAAGGATACGATTTTTCACCTCTAAAATTTGCATTCTTTTAGCTTTATTTTTATTTTTGCATTTACAAACTTACATCATCATGGATACAATTATAAAAAAATATAGCCAACTATTGCTG
>JABZGO010000050.1:0-2525 GCA_015259305.1 Alloprevotella tannerae
ATGTCGCTTTAGGCGGAAGCTCCAAGTTCTGAGGCCGGCAAGCGCCCTTGCCTATTCCCCGCCCCTTTGTGGTATAATTTGTTGGTGATGACTGCAATACAGATCCGACGACTGCTCGTTTTAGGCGATACGCGTTGGCTTGTTGATTCGTCCCTCGCCCTTTTGCGTAGTATTGCCATCGAGTTGTGCGCCTGTCGGGTTGAGCGTAGTCTGCGAATGAACATCGTAGGCATACGAAACTTTTCTCTTTTAAATGCAATGGTTTAATAATTAGCCCTATTTGTTTCGTTTTCTAACAGACAAATACGCGTTGTTTTTCGCTTTCATCCCCTTCGCTCATTGTTTGCTCCCACCAAACTATCGTTTGCTGCCGGCAAACCATTGTTTGCTCAGGCCAAACCATTGTTTGCTGCCGGCAAACCATTGTTTGCTCCTGCCAAACGAAAAAATTGCTGGCGCGTAATGTACGCAATATTTGTTGGTCGCACGCGCCGATTTGCTTTCAGCTTATGCAGTATACGTGTTTTTCAGGTGCGAAAACCTGTTTGCTCTAATAATAAAAGGCGCTAAGCCATCGACCGCGCACTTTGCCCAAGGAGAAGGTAGATATTGTCGGCCGAGGCTAAGTCGTCTTAAACAAAAAATGGGTTGTAAATTTTGCTGAATCGACAGAAAAAGTTGCCCGTTGCAGCCTGCATTCTCCGGAAGTTTGACTATTTTTGTTGACGATAAGTGCAAGTCCTCTCCAAGGGGCGAACCGGTACGCCGATCATTGAGGCCGGTGGGTCATCGCCCGATTTTAGTTGATAAAAATAGCGGACTTCGCAGCGCAGCGTTTCATTAAAATACCAGGATATGTTGAAGAAGATTTTGTGGTTCTTATGCCTGCCGTTTTTCGTGGCTACGGCGGCGGCTCAGGGCTTGACGGGCGCTTGGAGCGGTAAGCTTTCGGTGCAAGGAATGCAACTCACCCTCGTGCTACACGTGAGCAAGGACGCGGCGGGTAAAGATGTCTGCACCTTGGATAGTCCCGACCAAAGCGTGAGGGGGATGACGGCCGAGGTAAATCTGATTACAGACGACTCGCTGAGCATCTCCGTGCCTATGATTGGCGCTGCGTATGCCGGCAAGCTTGAAGGTGGCGTGCTGAAAGGCGTATTTCGTCAAGTGGGCTACGCGTTTCCGCTTAATTTAGAGCGCGGCGAGGCACCTATCTATCGTCCTCAGGAGCCATCGCCCCCATATCCGTATGAGACAAAGGAAGTAACGTTTACAAACCCTGCGGCCGGGGCAACGCTATCCGGCACCTTGTGCTATCCAAAAGCCGAGGGAGGCAAGCGAAAAGTGCCCGTAGTCTTGATGGTCAGCGGTAGCGGGCAGCAAAATCGAGACGAAGAAATTTTTGACCATAAGCCCTTCCTTGTAATAGCCGACTGCTTGGCGCAAATGGGCATTGCCAGTTTGCGTTATGACGACCGCGGCACGGGAAAAAGCACCGGCGACGCCTCGCGCTCCACGATGTTTGACAATGCCGCCGATGCACTGGCCGGCTTGCAGTATCTGCGCTCGCAGTCGGACTTTGGGCCGGTCGGCATTCTCGGACATAGCGAGGGCGGATGCATCGCTTTCATCCTCGCAGCCCAAGGCAAGGCCGATTTTATCGTGAGTTTGGCGGGTAGCGGCGTGAAGGGCGATAGTCTGTTGGCCGAACAACTCCGCGCGGCGCTGGAGGGGCAGGGCCCGCAGGCAGAGATGGATGCTTATTATAAAGCGATGACAGCCGTGTATGCCTACAAAGCGCGTCACCCGCAAGTGGATAATCCCGACGAAGTGGTCAATAATATCTTGCAACAGACACAAACGAAATTGAATGTGGGCCAAAAGTCCTCCATGATCGACTTCTTGAAGAGCGATAACCCCTGGTTGCAAAGTTTTATTTCAACGGATATGGCCGACTATGTCAGACAAACGCGCTGCCCGGTAATGGCTGTCAATGGCGAAAAGGATGTGCAGGTGCCCGCAAAGCCCAACCTCGATGCTTTCAGGCGCTTGCTGCCGGCCAACAAGCTGAATCTGATTAGAGAATATGCGGGGCTGAACCATCTATTTCAGCATTGCACAACGGGAAAGCCTACCGAATATCGACAGATCGATGAGACGATCTCTTTTGAGGTGGTGCAGGACATCATAGATTGGATTAAAAGTTTGCCCGCTCCAAAGAAATAGCCCGCGAAAACGCCGCCGGCGCGAAAAAAACGCCGCTTTAGCTTGGCAAACTTTTGATATAGTTGTAATTTTGCAGCCGATTTGTCCGCCTTGTGGGCGTCAGCTCTTCGTGCGATGGCGAATTAGGTAATTACTAATTTAGAGTAACACAAACAAAACAATGAAGCAAATTTCAATTACCGGTGTTAAGCGCACCGAAGTTGGTAAGAGAGCGACCAAAGCTCTGCGTCGCGAAGGTCTTATTCCTTGCAACCTTTACGGCCAACAAAAGAATGAGAACGGCGAAGCTGTAGCGATGG
>JABZGO010000050.1:2535-10118 GCA_015259305.1 Alloprevotella tannerae
CACAAAAGTTGATCTACACGCCGCATATCTACCTTGTAGACATCAATATCGATGGCGAAGATCACAAAGCCGTGCTCCGCGAATCTCAATTCCACCCCGTAAAAGACAATGTTCTGCACATCGACTTCTTAGAGGTGCACGCAGAACGTCCGATCGTAATCGGTGTGCCCATCCAAACGCAAGGTTTGGCAGAAGGTGTACGTGCCGGTGGTCGCTTGATGACGTTGATTCGCAAAATTAACGTACGTGCGCTTTACCAAGACATCCCTGAGAAGTTGCAGATCGACGTTACCAGTCTTAAACTCGGTAAGAGCATCAAGGTAGGCGATCTTTCTTACGACAAAATCGAGCTCGTAACGCCGAAGGATGTGATTGTCGTGAGCGTTAAGATGACGCGTGCCGCAATGAGTCAGGCTTCTGAGGCAGCAGATGCTGAACCGGAAGAAGCAGAGGCTTAATTTCGACCCTTAAAGATAGATTTGGCAGATGAGTATCCTGTCTCGGCTGGCTTCGCTTTTGACGCGGCGAGCAGATAACTCCGCTGCTGCAATCGTTGAACACGATATGCAATATTTAATTGTCGGTTTAGGCAATATCGGAGACGAATATGCTGAGACGCGACATAACATAGGATTCAGAGTATTGGACGCCCTCGCAACGGCGTCCAATCTCGTTTTTGAAGATCGCCGCTATGGCTTCGTCACGAACTTGCGCGTGAAAAATAAGCGCTTGCTGCTCTTGAAGCCGTCAACGTATATGAACGCCTCGGGCAATGCTGTGCGCTACTGGATGCAGAAAGAAAAAATTCCGGTGGAGCGTGTGCTCGTCGTAGTCGATGATTTGGCGCTCCCGTTTGGTGCTTTGCGCTTACGACCCGGTGGTAGCGAAGCCGGACACAACGGTTTGCGCAGCATAACTCAATGTCTGGGTACGCAACAATACGCCCGCCTTCGCTTTGGTATTGGCAATGATTTTCCGCGCGGCGGTCAGGTCGATTTCGTTTTGGGCAAATTCGGCCCCGAAGACCTGTCGGCGATGCCGGAGCGCGTAGAAATGGCCGGCGAGATTGTAAAGAGCTTCGCGCTATCCGGTATTGATTTTACAATGAACCATTACAACAAAAAATGAACGTAGAGGCACGCTTGGATAAATGGCTTTGGGCCGCGCGAATCTTTAAGACGCGCACCTTGGCCGCAGATGCTTGCAAGAATGGTCGCGTTCAGATCAACGGCGCTCAGGCAAAACCGGCACGAAGTGTGAAAGTGGGCGACCGAATTAGCGTTCGCAAGTCGCCCGTGACCTATACGTTTCGCATAAAGTCGGCCATAGAAAAGCGCGTGGGCGCAAAACTGATTCCGGATGTCTATGAAAACATCACGACGCCCGAACAATACGAGCTTTTGGAGCTAAGTAAGATCAGCGGCTTTGTGAATCGGGCTCGCGGAACGGGGCGCCCCACGAAGAAAGATCGGCGTGCAATCGATGAGTTTACGATGCCGCAATTCTTTGACGACGACTTTTTTGACGATGAGGCGGATTGGAGCGATGCGAACGCAACAACGGGTGAAGCATCCGCTGAATAGCGCCACTACGTCGCTCTCATCTTTCATTCCAAAGCATAAGCCTTGCACCGATGTTCTGTTCTGATCGTGCAAGGCTTATGTTTTTTTTCTGCATTCCAACTGCCGTGAGGCGTAGTCCCACGGTTTGAGCCGGATATTGCTGATTCGGCTAATTTACAAACCCGCCGCCGGTCGCAGCTCGTCCCTTTTTCGCCCCGCAGCTTCGTGAAGAAGCGTGCTAAAATCCAACTTACCAGGCGAAGTGTTGGGTGGCGAGAGCGCCGGCGGCTGTTTGTAAACGACTATTTGCGTAGTCGTGTTGATTATCATTAGGTCTACAAAATCCGTTTACAGCCCTAAACGGTGTAGCGTCACATTTTTGAAAGTCGCAGTGCCTTTTTGCGTGTAAAATTTCACAGATTCGTAGGGCGATGTTGGGAATACGAGATTCGTCATCGCGATGCGGCCGCCGTCGACAAAGATTTCCACAGAACACTTGTCGACAAAAACATCCACATGATATGATTTTCCATTGCACAGGTTCAGCGGAGCCCACGTCCCCAGCGCGAAATCGTTCTTATAATTGATGGAATTGATCTTGCGAAATGGCGCTTTGCCGGCTTTTTCTTCGGTCAAGTCGAAATCCTTTTCGATCTGGTGCGGTTCAGCCTTTTCGCCGAAATCCGTTAGACCACTTTCCGTTCGATCCATTACCAATTTTCCGGCCTTCGTATCCAAGTAGATTTTGACCTTCTCTCCTTTGCTATTGTATAGTTCAAATCCTGCCGTACCGGCCTCGCTTGGCGTGATATCCATCTCCAGTTCAAAAGCCTCACCGGTGCCGGCTAAAAGATTTTTCTCCGCTTTTGGCGCTTTCTCCGTCGCCTTTAGCGTGCCGACAAGTCGCGTCGATTTACGCAAAGCTCTGACTTCAGCGGCCACATTAGCGCCCATATACGTTTCGCCATCCTTTGTGAAGAGGAACAACTCGCGCGGAAGCGTATTCGCGCCGCGATATTGCTTGGTCGGCGTCACGTTTGCATATTGCCAATTGCTCATCCAAGCAAGCCCCAAAACACGATCGCCCGTTCCCGAGAAAGTTACCGTGGCGTAATGGTCCTTGCCATAGTCTAAAAACTTGGCTTCCTTCGGCCCATCATCGCATACGAAATTCGTTCCGTCAAATTCGCCCACAAAATATTCCGTAGCACTGCCACCAAATAAGCATCCCGGATTGATGTTGACAATCATCACATATTTTTGGTGCTGACTGTTGCCATCGACAGGCAGACGGAAAAAGTCGGGGCATTCGAATTGATTCGGTTGCGCTCCATACCCTTGTCCAAAACTACTGACATAGGTCCAATCTTTCAAGTTGGGCGATGAATAGAAACGCATTTCCTTATCGGCCGATACAATCATGTACCACAAATTTTTCGGTGCGAACCAGAAGACTTTGGGATCGCGAAATTCTTTGAGTCCATCGAAAGGGCGCAGCACGGGGTTGTGCTCATATTTCGTAAACGTATAGCCGCCATCCGTGCTATAAGCCAAGCATTGGATCTGTCCGTTTTCATCGCTGGCCGACGTATAAAGCGCTATGATGGCATCTTTACCAAAGCCGGCTGTACCCTGTTTGTCAATGACCGAACTACCGGAGTAAATGTGCCCCATCGGGTCGCGATCGAGCGCAGGTGCAGCTGCTTTCCAATGGATTAAATCCGTCGTGGTCGCATGTCCCCAATGCATATTGCCCCATTTCGAGCCATAAGGATTGTATTGGTAACAAAGATGATAGACGCCGTCTTTATAAAACATACCGTTAGGGTCATTCATCCAGCCATAGCTTGGCGTATGGTGGTAAAGCGGCCGATGGTGGTCCGTATTTTCTACATCCCATTCGTTGGAAAGTCGCAGGTGTCCTTGTCGGAGAAAGGCTAAAGCAGCTTTGTCGAGATTCAAAATCTTAATCGTGCTTTCTTTACCTTCATTCAGCGCGAACGGCACTTCGTAATCGACCTTGCCAACTGCCAAGCGGACATCCATCCACGTGTCGCTCGGGCGTTGATTGTCCAATAATACTTTTGCTTCGGGCTTATCTTCTTCGATCGGAAGAAGCAGATATTTCGGCGAGTTATGAATGTGGATGACGAGTGTGTCTCCGCACTCGCGCAGCTTCATTTGCTGTGCTTGCGAGGTCAATGCTATGCCAGATAAAGCAGCACTAAGCATTATTGGAATCTTTTTCATAACTTTGATATATAAGCTGTGCGCAACGCCCTGCTGAGTTTGTCGCGTCAAGTGTCCTTACGCCATCACGAAATGCCGATTACGCTTTTTCTGCCACGGCCTTTTGCCGGCAGATGATAAATGAGGGAAAGCACGTTCGTCGTTTTTGTGTTCGTTCGTCTCTGCTTTGTGCATGCAAATTTAATGAACAACTTTGACAACTGCAATAGTTTGCCGCGTTTCTTCCATAAGTTTTTTTCAATGCTCTTTATCTTAGATTAAGGTCTCTGCGGCGGGGCGTGCCGGCTGCCCGGTCGATGCTGACATTTGCTTGTCTGCGTCTTGCAGCTTCTTATTTTTCTTCCTGCTCTTGCCTTTTACGCCGCCCCTTCAGGCCAAAAACTGCGAAGACTTGACGCCTACCTTTTTTATCGTGAGAACAAAGGTTTACGCTCGTGATGATAAAGGCTTGCGCTCGTGATAACAAACGTTTACGCTCACGAGCGTAAACAGCAAAAGCCCGACGGCGGCGTATGAAATCGAGCTTATTTTGCTTGTTTATCAGTGTGTTAAAAAAGAATTATAAAGTTTGCCATGCGCCGGCCCGCTCGTCAGCTTTGCGGAAAGGCATGGTCGCAAAAAAATCCTGCGAAGTAAGCTGTACCTCGCAGGATTTTTAGTAGGATATTTACGATTGCACCGTCATTTATCGGGCGTGCAGCGATTTAATCTAAGCCTTTCAGTCCCTCATACGGCCGGCCACTCAAGAAGGCTTGCTTGATGATGGGCGACGTATAGGCATAAGGCAAATATTCTATTGAAGCAATCGGCTCCGTAAGGAAAAAGTTGGCCACTTTTCCTGTGGCAATTGATCCATAATCTTGACTTTCACCCAGTGCGTATGCCGCATTGATGGTGGCTGCATTGATTGCCTCAGTCGGCAACAGACGCATCTTGATGCAGGCCAAGGAGACGATGAACTTCATGTCGCCCGAGGGCGTAGAACCCGGGTTGTAGTCGCTCGCGAGCGCCACACCGAGGCCGGCGCTGATCATCTTGCGGGCCGGCGTGAAGGGGATGTTGAGGAAGAAGGACGTTCCGGGCAATGCCGTTGGCATCGTTTCGCTGTTAAGAAGTAGTTCGAAGCCCGCTTCGTCCATACTTTCGAGGTGATCGACGGAGAGTGCGTTGTATTTTACGCCAACGGCTACGCCGCCGGAGGGCGCTAACTCTTCAGCGTGAATCTTCGGGCGGAGGCCGTAGCGCGCGCCGGCTTCAAGAATGCGGGCCGTCTCTTCGACGGTAAAGAAACCCTCATCGCAGAAGACGTCGATGTAGTCGGCCAGTTGCTCTTTGGCTACGGCAGGAATCATCTCATTGATCAATAAATCAACGTATTCCGGCTGCGTATATTGACGCCCTACGGCGTGTGCACCGAGGAAGGTGGCTTTGATCTTGAGTGGCGTTGTCTCTTGCAAACGGCGGATGACGCGCAGCATCTTCAACTCGTCGGCCGTATTGAGCCCATAGCCGCTTTTCACTTCTACGCAACCCGTACCCTTGCGGATGATCTCGTCAGCGCGGCGCAGGGCTTGGCGATAGAGTTCGTCCTCGCTCAATTCGTGGAGATGGTCGGCTGAATTGAGGATGCCGCCGCCGCGGCGGGCGATTTCGGCGTAACTCAACCCGCGGATTTTGTCGACAAATTCGGCCTCGCGACTGCCGGCGTAAACAATGTGCGTGTGGGGGTCGCACCAAGAGGGGAAAATGCTGCCGCCGCAGGCATCGATTACTTGATCAAAGTTGCTCTCAGCCGGCATATTGTCGGTCATTTTTCCGAAGCCGCTGAAGCGATCGCCGTCGACGGTGAGGTAGGCATTGTCGATTACCTCTAAATTGGCCATCTCGCTGCCTTGCAGGCGGAGGGGGCGGTGGTTGTCGACGACGAGGTGGGCTATGTTCTTGACCAGAAGGGTGCGGGTCTTGCTTGTTGCTGTCATAAGGTGGCAAATTATGATCGAGGGGCAGCCGGATGTGGCACGCCCCTCAATCGTTGTCGTTAGTAATGTTTGATGGCGACATTATTTGTCGCCTTGTGGTTAACCGCGCAAGAATTGTACGGACGTCTCAATGTGAGGATACATTACCTCATCTTCGCTGATGAAGGGCACAGCCTTGCGGTAAGCGGCGTGGATCGCTTCGATCGCGGGAGATGACTTGAGCGGGCGACGGAAGTCTAAGGCTTGGGCTGCGTTGAACAGCTCGATAGCCAGTACGCGCTCGGTATTGAGGGCCACTTTGTACAACTTGATCGCTGCATTGGCGCCCATACTTACGTGGTCTTCCTGACCTTGGCAGGACGGAATGCTATCTACGGAAGCGGGTGAGCACAACGACTTGTTAAGACTTACGATGGAAGCCGCCGTATATTGCGTGATCATGAAGCCGCTGTTTAAGCCCGGATTAGCCACGAGGAAGCTGGGCAAACCGCGGGTGCCGCTAACCAACTTGTAGATGCGGCGCTCGGAAATGTTAGCCAACTCGTTGAGGGCAATAGCCAAGAAGTCGATGGGCAGTGCAATGGGTTCGCCGTGGAAATTGCCGGCAGAGATCACGAGATCTTCGTCGGGGCAAACCGTAGGATTGTCGGTAGCGGAGTTGATTTCCGTATCGATCACTGATTTTACGTAGTTGATCGTATCTTTCGCAGCGCCGTGTACTTGCGGAACGCAACGGAAAGAGTAGGGATCTTGGACGTAAGTCTTCGGCTGCTTGATCAATTCGCTGCCTTCCAAGAGTTGCTTGATGTGAGCTGCCGTATCGATCTGGCCTTTGTGCGGTCTAACCGCGTGAACAGCAGGCGTAAACGGCTCGGGACGGCCTTCGTAGGCTTCGAGAGACATTACGGCGATCTTGTCAGCCCAATCGCTGAGTTTCATTGCTTGAAGAAGTCCCCAAACAGCGAAAGAGCTCATGTTCTGCGTACCATTCAAGAGTGCCAAACCTTCTTTGGAGGCTAAGTGAATGGGCTTCCAGCCTTTCTTCTCCAAAATAGCTGCGCCGGTCATCACTTCGCCTTCAAACTCTACTTCGCCTAAACCAACCAAAGGTAAGCTTAGGTGGGCAAGCGGCACGAGGTCGCCGGATGCCCCCAGAGAGCCCTGCATATAAACAATGGGGTAGATGTCGTTGTTGAAGAAGTCGATGAGTCGCTCTACAGTGTCGAGTTTGCAGCCTGAGAATCCGTAGCTCAAAGATTGAATCTTTAAGAGCAACATGATTTTTACAATCTCGTTGGGAACGCGATCTCCTACGCCGCAAGCGTGAGACATCATCAAGTTAACTTGAAGTTGTTCTAACTCTTCTGCGCTCACAGAAACGTTGCAAAGGGAGCCGAAACCGGTCGTTACGCCGTAGATCGGTGCTTTGTTTTCTGCAATCTTCTTATCTAAGTATTCTCGACAACGTTGGATGCGTTGGCGGGCGTCGTCGCCCAATTCGAGTTTGTATCCTTTTTCGATGATTTCGCCGACACGTTCGATGGAGAGGTGCTCAGCTGAAATGATATGCTTCATTGCTTTGTTGGTATTTTAGTTGAATAAGTTGTTGATGAGATCATCTTCGACAAGGTTGGGCATCGTTACCTTGAAGCCCGGCGTGCGCTGCATTTCGCGCTCGATCGCGTGCATCGAACCTTCGTTGCGCGCCCAACTGCGGCGAGCAATGCCGTTGTTTACGTCCCAGAAAAGCATTTCTCGGATGTGGCGGTCGCTATCTTCGCTACCATCGATG
>JABZGO010000051.1 GCA_015259305.1 Alloprevotella tannerae
GCCAAGCGCTGCCAAGTCTCTTTCGCCTCAATCGTTTTCGGATTAAAAATCAACAAGTGGTCCGTCGGTTGCTGCATCGTGTTAGCCCAGTTCGCATAACTGTATTCCAAGAAACCTTTGATTTCCTTTCCCGAGAGTCGCATTGTATAGAGTTGGTTCTCGTAGCGGTAAAGGTTAAACATATCACTCATATGAATTTCTCCGGCCGGAATTTCCGTATCAAAGGCTAAGGGTGCTGCAAACGAAAGTGACGCGCCAGAGATGCGCATTTGCAGTTGGTGGATAAAATCTACAAAAGCCGAAGGCCCAAAGAAAGAAGGCCGCGTATCAATGGCTATTTTATTGTAGCCGATCACCGCACCCGTAAACGCCTTCACCGCCTCAATCTGCGGTGAAAATTCCTTTACGAAGTCCGCATCCGGCGCTAAGTCGCGCACATCGACAATGCTTCCCGTGATCGTCTTGTGGCCCTGTGCGTCGAAACTCACGTCCGCCACGGCCACATAGCCCGCGTTAGCTGCCGGGTTTAAGATCTGCACGATGCCGCCCTCCTTATTCGCAATCGTGCGGCAAGCCTGCCGATGATCGTGCCCACAGAGAATAATGTCGAAGCCCGGCACCTCGCGCGCCACTTGCAGCGAAGCGTTTTCATTCAGCGTTCCCGTGGCGTCCTCGCGCCCTACGCCGCTATGAAACAAGCCCACGACGAGGTCCGCTTGGCGGCGCATCTCCGGCATATACTTTTGCGCCGTGAGCACAAGGTCGTCGAAGCGCAAGCCGCGCCACAAGTTTTCCGGGAGCCACGTCGGGATCCCCGGCGTCAGCATACCCAGCACAGCGATGCGCACGCCGCCTTTCCGAATAATCGTATAAGGTTTCCAATACGGTTTTCCCGTTTTTACCTCAATCGTATTGGCGCTGAGCATCGGAAATTTACACTCTCTCACCCAACGATCATAGACCGCGTGTCCCGTTTCCACATCGTGATTGCCCACTGCTGCCGCATCATAGCGCATATAGTTGAGCACCGCGGCGCAAGCGTGCGTCGACGTCGTGTCGATATAATTATAGTAGTAAGCCGTTGGCTGTCCTTGCAGAATATCCCCGTTGTCGAGGAGCAAGACCTTGTCCGCGCCCATCTGCTTTCGCGCCCCCTTCACATAGGTTTCGATGCGCGCCAAGCTCCCTATGCCCGGCTTACGGTCCATAAAGTCGTAAGGAAAATAGTTGCCGTGCACGTCCGATGTCTCAATAATTTTCAGACGCACGTTCTTAATTTTTGCCGGCCCTTTCTCCGCTGCCGGCCGCGCGTGGCTCGTGCTGACGGGTAGCGAAAACAGCGCCAGCAAGATAAAAGATAAGATTCTCATATCAGTCAATGTCCTCTGTTTATTTGCGTATATAGTCTACAAAAGTAAAATCTGCTTCGTTCTTTTCATCGGCCGCGTAATGCTCGCGCTGCGTTTCGCGCCACGCTGCCTTATCATAATCCGGAAAGAACGTATCCGCCTTGTCCGGTGTCGCATCGATGAGCGTCAAGCATAGACGGTCCGCCCGCTCGAGCGCCGCCTCGTAGACCGCCGCTCCGCCGATGATGAAGACCTCCTCATTCGGTGCGCAGGCCGCCAAGGCCTCGTCCAGTGAGGGAAAGACCTCCGTGTTCGGCCACGCCGTAGCCGTGCGCGAGAGTACGATATTGCGCCGATTGGGCAAAGCCCCCTTGGGGAGCGACTCAAACGTGCGTCGGCCCATCACGACCGTATGCCCCGACGTCAAGGCTTTGAAGCGCTTCAAGTCCGCCGAGAGGCGATAAAGTAAATGGTTGTCGTAGCCAATGGCGCCATTTTGCGCGATGGCACAAATAATAGAAATCATAAGATCAAACAGATACCGGTGCAGCGATGTGAGGCTGCGGATTATAGTCAATCAATTCAAAGTCTTCGTAGCGGAAGTCCTCCAAGCGTCGGCGTTCCGGATTCAGGTGCATCGTCGGCAGCGGGCCGGGCGTGCGCGTGAGTTGCAGGCGCGCTTGCTCCAAGTGGTTCAAGTAAAGGTGCGTATCGCCCGTCGTATAGATAAAATCGCCCGGCTCCAAATCAGTGACCTGCGCCGTCATCATTAAGAGGAGCGCATAACTTGCAATGTTAAACGGCACGCCCAAAAACGTATCCGCACTGCGCTGATAGAGTTGCAAAGAGAGTCGCCCGTCGGCCACATAATACTGAAATAAAATGTGGCAAGGCGGCAATTTCATCCTTTCGATGTCCCCCACGTTCCACGCACTTACGATGATGCGCCGCGAGTCGGGCTTGTGCTTGATCAGCTCCACCGCCTGCGCCAGTTGGTCAATCTCCCCGCCGCGGCCGTCGGGCCAGTGGCGCCATTGATAGCCGTAGATTGGCCCCAAGTCGCCGTTTTCGTCCGCCCATTCGTCCCAGATGCTGACGCCGGCCTCCTTGAGCGATTTTATGTTCGTCTCCCCACGTATGAACCACAGAAGTTCGTGAATAATCGATTTGACGTGGAGCTTTTTCGTCGTCAATAAAGGAAAACCATCGGCCATTCGGAAGCGCATTTGGTGTCCAAAAATGCTCTTCGTTCCCGTTCCCGTGCGGTCGTGTTTGACCGTACCGTGCGTGTTTATTTCGTTTAATAGGGCAAGTTGCTTCATTGCTTTAATGAGCTTAGTAGCGCCGGCAAAGTTACCGAAAAAAAAGCTTTTCGGCTCGTTTCGCGCCGCCGAGTATGTATGAGCCGGTGCGTTGCGACCATTTTTGCAAGATGCCGACGGCCGAGGGCCGCCTTCACGTTCATTTTTTGCCCCTCGCCTTGCTCGAATCTGTTTTTTGTGTTTGCTTTGCAGTAAGTAGGCCGCCGCCCAAGCCTTGGCCATTGCAATTTTTACGACTGACGATAAGGAAACGATTGATGAATATTGAAGAATTTCGCGACTATTGCCTATCCCTGCCCGGCACGACCGAAAAAATGCCTTTTACCGAGGCCCATCAGGCGGAGGTGCGCGGAATCTTGGTCTTCTGCGTCGCTGATCGCTGGTATTGCCTCGTAGATGTAGATGAGTTTAACAACTTTACGATCAAGTATCCGCCGGAAGAGGCCCTCCAACTCCGAAAAACTTACGAGGAAGTGCGCCCCGGTTGGCACATGAATAAGCGCCATTGGATTACCGTCTCACTGGAGGGGACGCTGGATGACGATTTCATACGCCAACTCCTGCGCCGCGCCCACGCCACGCTCGTTGCCACGCTACCCAAGCGCGAGCGGGTAAAATACGAACAGTCGGCCGAATGATTCCGGCTGAAAAGCCAAATCCCGCATTTGATTTTTAAGCACTCTTTGCCCCTCGTCCTTACGCTCCGTTTCGACTTGCCGGCTTTGTTCTCACGATAAAAAAGGTTTGCGCTCACGATAAAAAAGGTGTACGCTCGTGAGAAAAAGGCTTTGTTCTCACGACAACAAACTAACTTTGTCGGCCGAGCGCCCTTGTTAACCCCTTGTTGGCGTTATGAAAACCAAGCCTTGGTGCGCACTGTTGCGGCCCTTCGCGTTGCAGAAAGTCGCCTGTGCGGAGCTGCAATGGGGCGGTGCGCGGCGCGATCGGCGGGCCGAAATCGACATGAAGTCTCGCTTATTTTCAATCGGAAGCAAATTAAAATTAATTCGTTTATTCATCTCATTATAAGACTATTAAAGAATGAAAACCGCCAATGGCTTCGAAAAAATCAACGCCCTTGACGAAAAAAAGTAAAATATTGATGTTACAAAACTCCACCTTCCGCGTTAAGCTAATGTAACGCATCAAAAAAGTATGAAGCCTTCACGTGTAACAACCACCGAAAATCCGCTGCTGACAGCTTTTAGCGGATTGCGCAGACGCTTGCGACCGACGCTAAGTAGGTGGTTGGGCGAAGATGAAGCCGACGACGCACTGCAAGAAGCCTTCTGCCGACTCTGGCCCGAGCGCGAGCGCTGGGCTGATGCCGACGAAGCGGCGCGCGTGCTGAACGTCACGGCTCGACACATAGGCATCGACGAACTGCGCCGCCGACAGAAGTTGGGCGAAACGCGACTTGAGGAGGGCTGCGACCCGGCTGAGGCGACCGATGCGGAAGATGAGGCGGCCGAACGCTATCGACGCGTCAAGCAGATCATAGATCAGCGACTCACGCCCCTACAACGCGAAATTTTGGAGCGTAGGGAGACGCGCGAAGAGGCCTTTGAGGAAATTGCGGCCACACTTAACATGCAGCCGGCGGCTGTAAGAATGCAGCTCTCGCGAGCTAGAAAACTGATTAGGGAGGTATATTATGAACAAAGCGGCATTAGATGAACTGGTAAGACGCTACTGGGAAGCGGAAACTACACCCGAGGAGGAGCGGCGCTTGGCCTTTTGGCTCTTAGAACCGGAGGCGGCCGACGCGCGCTACGATGAGGTGCGCGCCGTGATGGGTCTGCTCGCTACGGGCCGACGCCTGCACCGCGCCAAGCGGAAACGCACGACTTGGCAACGCACGGGGCGAAAATGGGCCGTGGCGGCCGTGGTGGGCGGATTGATCTTTGCCGGCACGCGCTTTATCCCCCTCGTCGAGGAACAAGACGTCTGCGTGGCCTATGTGGGCGGCGAGCGCATCACAGACCCCACTCGCGTGATGAACGAGGCGCACAACGCGCTGCAAGCCACGCAAAGACCTGCCGATGAGGCTAACGTGGAGCACGCCTTGAATGATATGTTTGCAACCATCAATGAACCATAAAACGAAATGAGAATGAAACGAATAGAGATCTTGCTTTTGTGCTGCATGATGTCAGTGGCGGGCTTTGCCCAAGCGGGTTTGCACATCGCCAATCTTTTCGGTGAGCGCTTCCGCAACCGCAAGGATGCGACGGAGGTGGTGATCGGCGGCGACCGACTCAAACCTTATAAGTTGAATCTTTTTCGGAGTTTGACCATTAAACCATCGGCAGCAGAAGTGAATGAGTTTGAGGCAAGCGTAAAAGCCGACGTCGTGGGCGCTTTAGACCGCGAAGCGGGGCTGCGACAGGGCCGACTTTATTATGGCTTTTACCGCCTGCGCTCGGCAGGGACTACGAATCGATTTATCTTTTATCGCAACAATACGCTGCGGGCCGGTGCATCGCCCACGCTGACGCTGATCTACATGGAAGGAACTGCGACGCTTGCGGAACTGAAGCAGCGCTTTGCGAAATAAGGCCTTGGGCGGCTGCTCACAGGTAAGAAATAAGGGAATATTTAACTCGAAGAAAAAATCAATCAGTATATGAAGACTATAACTTTACTCTTGCTCTCTGCCATGGCCGGCATGACGGCGAACGCCGCGATGGTGAACGATACGATCGTGGATGTAAAAAACGTGCATCGGGTGATCATTACGGAAAACGATAGCACAAGTAGTGTGGAAATCAAAGGTATGGGAGCTGATTCGGCTTATCATTATACCTATCAGCGCCGCTCGGGTAGCGAAACGCTGCTGGACGAACACGCGGATCGGTGGAAGTTTTCAATCGGTGGACTCGACGTGAACGATCGTCAGAAGTGTAGTGCGTCGCGTGGAGGCAGCCTTAACCTTAGTGCGTTGGGCCTTGGTTTTGAATGGCTCTTGCCGATTGATGCATCTGAAGATTACGACTTCAGAATGGGAAGCTCTATGGCGTTGAGCCTAAAGATTCTGGGTTTAGACTACACTTGGCGAAAAAATAAGCTGTATGTAAATTATGGGATGAGTTGGCGCAATTATCGAATGAAGGGTAATCATCGCTTTGCGCTCCTGCCCGGACACGTTGTGGGATTTGAGGATTTTCCGGTCGGCTCTACGAAGCATAATGCGCGCTTGAAGGCGGTCTATAATAATATTGAGTTGGGCTACCGGCGGAGAGTGAGCCAAGATGTTTGGCTGGGCGCGAGCGTCATTACGAATTTCGCGTGGAAGCAAAAGTCGTCGGTATGCACAAAATATAAACTCAACGGTCAAAAGATTGAGGAAGAACAGATGAATCTTCCCTTGACGCCCGTGACGGTGGATTTTAGGTTGCAGGTGCAGTATGATTTCGCCAATTTCTACGTGCAATACAACCCTTGCAGCGTCCTGCGGAGCGGCCACGGCCCACAATTCAGTACGTTTAGCGTCGGCTTCAATATTGGCTTTTAATTAGCACTAAGATAACCGCATAATTAAATACAAGAAGCGCGCGCAAGGCTCTCGATTCTCGCTCTTGAATGGGCGGAACAAGGTCGAAAGCTTTGCGCGCGCTTCTTGTTGTCTCGATAGGGGAGATCCGGAGGGAAATAAGTTTGGAGCACTACCGCTGATGGCCGGACCTCATCAGCCATGAATAAAGGCAAAAGCGGCGCAACCTGAGGAGGTCGCGCCGCTTTTTGGTCGTTGTGTTCGCAAGGCTTAGAAAGCGATGCGGAAGCCCAATTGCATGTGCCAACGGCTGGCGATGTCGCTCGGCGTGGGGTTAGCATTGGGGTTGTAAGTATAACTCGGCTCGGCTACGATGTTGCCGGCAGCGCCTGTCGTTACGATCTTGTTTACCATAATCGGGCTCACGTTGTAGGCATTTCCGTAGGTCGTACCCCAACGCTTGTTGAGCATATTGGTGAAGTTGATTACGTCGAGCGTAAACTCGAGGCGCACGAGATTCTTCAAATGGATGCTCTGGCCGAAGTGGAGGTCGATGTTGTTTTCCCAATCGGTCATGCAAGAATTGCGCTCTGCGTATTGGCCGCGGTGAGTTCTTGCGTAGCTGTTGCCTTGAATCCAGTCTTCAAAGAGTTGACGTGCTTGATCCGGCGTCGTAACGTTACCCTTCTTATCCGTAGACGCGATGAAATTCATTTTGCTTAACTCGTCCTTCGTCGGGATGTAGAGGAGGTTGTTTCCGCGCCAGCCGTCGCCATTGAAGTCGTCTTTCTCATTCATCGTGAGGCTGTAGCGTCCACCGGAAGTTCCGGTGTAGACGATGCCAACTGATGTGCTCAACCAACCTTGACAGTATTTCGGTGAGTTGTAGTTGAGGCGCACCATAACGCGATGCGGGATGTCAAACTTCGAATAACCCATTTCGCCGGGGCCGTTCGTGTCGCGTGAGTAGTTGTATTTCCAGTTGGAATAAGCCACAGAGCTGGTTCCATCGTTGACACTTCTTGAGCGACCATAGGTATAGCTGGCTGCAACATCAAGACCGAAGTCGAAATATTTCTCAAGTTGTGCGCTCAAAGCGTAACTGTAGCCCTTGTTCGTGTTCTTGAGGTTGATGATATTTTCGTAGGCGCTGGAGGCGTTGCTGTAGAAAGGCGCTGCACTTGCGTTTACGCCGGGAACAGCAAAGACTTCGCCGACTTTCGTCAAAGCTAAGTTTTCGAAGAATACGTTGTTCATCGTCTTGGAATAGATTCCCTCCAACTGCAACTTGACATTGCCGGGCAAAGTCTGCTCTACGGCGAGATTAGCACGGAATACTTGCGGGTATTTGAAGCTCTTTTGAACGACAGCAATCTCCGGCTTTTTCGTTGTGCCCGCCGTGATGACGTCTTGAATGGCTTGGTGGTAATTGGCCATACCGGGGACGCTCGAAGAAATCGTCGTGCCCTTCTTCTCTACGCCGGTATTGGTGAACGCATTCGAGATCCAAACGAACGGAACGCGGCCGGTGAAGATACCCACACCACCGCGAATCAGCGTGCGGCGCGCTTGGTCAACATTCCAGTTGAAACCGAGGCGCGGAGACCACATTACGCGAGCATTCGGAACGTCGCCCGTGTGAACACCGAAGTGTTTTGAATCGGCATACGTGTTGAAGGCCGTGTTGACACTCGGACGGTTGAAGAACATAGGTATATCCACGCGCACGCCAAGCGTGAAGTTGAATTGCGAAGTCACGTTCCACTTATCCTGTGCATAGAATCCAAACTGTCCGGCGCTCATTGACGGTGCATAAATCAAGCTGCCGTTGACGCGGGGCGCAGTAGGATCCGTATATTGATAGAAGAACTTGTAGGGATTATCTTTCAAGAAATCGTCGAGCGTCTGGAAATACCACATACCGTTTGAGCCTTGGATGAATGTGTTCTGAATGTGGTAGAACTCATTGTGCGTACCGAAGGTGAGGGTGTGGTTGCCAAGATACCAGGACAGGTTGTCTTCGAGCGAGTAAATGCGCTGGTAGAGCGCGTTTGCGCCGCTGGAAAATTCTGTGCCGATATTGACTTTCGTATTCGTCTTGCCGTCAGCGCCGGTTACGTTGGCGATCTCTACGGTCGGGCCTTGATAAGGCACTTCGCGGTGGTCCTTGACGATGCTTGCGCTGGCGCGGAGTTCGTTGTAGAGCGCGTCGGTGATGTGGCTGTTGAGCTCAGTTACGAACGAGTGCGATTCGTTGGCGATGCGATATGCCGAATTGTTGAAGAAGAATGTCTTCGCGTTGACGCCATACGCGTCGCGGTAAGCCTCGTTATATTGATAGCGGAACGAGAGTTTGTTCGACTCGTCGATGTTCCAGTCCAAGCGGCCCAAGAAGCTGTTGCTTCGGCTATCTACGTCGCGCTGGCCAAAGCTTTCGCGGATGCCGGTAAGTGCGTAGTAGCGATCAGCGATTTGCTGTGCCGTGGCAGCAGAGATGTATTTGTCCGTATAACCAGGGTAAATGATTGAAGGATAGCTCGATTTCTTGTGCTCAAAGCTTACGAAATAGAAGAGTTTGTCCTTCGCGAAAGCACCGCCGAGCGTTGCGCCGAAGGTGCGTTCGTATTGTGTGGGCAGCTTGTTGTATTCGTGGTCGCGTGCAGCGCTATAGCGCCCATACATATTTTGATTATTGAAGAAGCCATAAGCCGAACCATGCGTCGTGTTCGTACCTTGCTTCGTCACGGCGTTGATGCCGCCGCCCGTAAATCCGCCTTGGCGCACATCATAAGGCGCAACGACAACTTGCACCTCTTGGATAGCGTCCATACTGATTGGGTTTGCACCGGATCCGCTTCCGTTTGTGCCGCCCGCCGACAAGCCGAAGACGTCGTTAGCTACGACGCCGTCGATGTTGAACGAGTTGTAGCGGTTGTTAGATCCCACGAAAGAGATGCCACCCGTCTTGCTCGAAATTGCCATCGGCGAGAATTTTACCACCTCCAAGATGTTGCGGTCGATGGTCGGCGTAGTGGTGATCTTCTGCAATGAGAAATTCTGCCCGGCGCCTGCATGGCTCTTCCCGACAGCCGTAACGACAGCCTCCGAAAGTTCGTTCTCGTTCGGCTTCAGTTGGAGATCGAAGGGCAACTGGTCGCCCAATTGCAAAAAGAGTTTGTCGACCGACTTCGTACCGTAGCCTAAGTAAGTTACCTGCACAGTATAGGGGCCGCCGGGGCGCATACCCTGAATCGTAAAGCGGCCGTCGGCGTTCGTCGTAGCCGTATAGCGCGTACCGCTCGGCGTATGAATGGCGCGAATGGTCGCACCGACAGCCGGTTGGCCGCTTTCATCAGTGATGAGGCCGCCAATAGCGGACGTCGTCACTTGAGCGTGCGCACAGACGGCAAAAGCCGGCGTCAGCGCAGCAAGGAAAAGTTTGTAATGATCTGCCATAATACAGCAAGAATTTAGTTGTATGCTACAAATTGATGCTGCAAAATTAAAGTTTTACAACGTATTTCTCCACTACTTGCGGAAAAAACTTCCCGTACGTAAGGAAAACATACGCAATAAGCCGCAAGCGGAGGGCCTGCGGCTTACTTTCAGGGGAATAAATCTTAAAAATAATTATTTCACTTCGATCTGTTGCAGTGTCTCTTGCTTCTGCTCCGGCGTGAGTTTGGGAAGCGTAATGCGCAATACGCCGTTCTCTACGTTTGCGCCAATCTTTTGCTTGTCAACATCTTCGGGCAGGATC
>JABZGO010000052.1 GCA_015259305.1 Alloprevotella tannerae
TGCAAGAAAATTGTATTTTCATCTCTGCACGAGAAAAAACAAATATAGAGCAACTCCGAGAATTGCTCTATCAGAAAGTAAGAGAACTACACGTGCAGAAATATCCTTACAACGACTTCCTTTATCAGCATTACGACCAAGAAGGACAACCGGAGTAAGGATGTTTCAAACGCAGACAGCTCAATGATGTTCAGGAACTACGGCAAAAAACTGTAGTTCCTTTTTTGTTTTATTCATAAGACTATGACCATGTCCCATCGGGCAATAATGTACTTGTCCGGGTAAGAGCGTTATCTCCCGACCATCATAACAAACCGTAGCCTCACCTTTGAGCAAATAAATAATCTCACAGTTTTGCTCATGCTTATGATAGCCTATAGACGCACCCGGCTGCAAGCGATTGCACATAATCTTCGCCTTATCATCAGAGAAAATACGTGCGTGCATTTCCTTTTCACCACCTTTGAAAGAAGGCAGGATTTGCTCTTCTATTTCCTTAAAATCAATAATCATAATGGCTTTGTTTATTTCGTGTTACGCATTAAATTGTTATGTCCACATAGACGGGGAAAATTCGCTCCGGATCATAAAAAACCGACAAGCTTTCAGCCATAGCTTTAAGAGAGGGCCGCAATCGTCCATTAAATTTCTCTTGGCCATTTATGAGGATACGTACAGGACGCTTCAAGTCTATTTGGTTTTCGCTTAAATATATCCTGATTTTACCGCTTTTCACAGGAGTAAAATGCTTTTGAAACTTTAGATCAATCCCCCAAATCGTATCTTTTTCAATTGTAGTATAGACCACATTATTTACAGACAAATCAATCGTATTATTACTTATGGTTTCATCGTAATACGTGCGCCCTTGTGTGTCCGGCCTTTCCAAGACGACAAGATTAGAAAAACCTCGACGGTAGCGCCCATCCATTTCAAAATCTTCCCAACTGACGTGTAGCGGGGTCGGATTTCTTTTATATTGTGCTAACCAAGGCGTTGTCAAACTATAATCAATATGATGACCATAACCCGGCAACAATTCTACACGATATACAAACTTCGTCTGCTCCAAAGCCGCTTTCGTATAAGCTGTAAGTTTATTACGATAAAAGCCTTCATCTAATGCGCCTGTCAAGAGTGAGAAAGGCGTATTTCGCAAGTTTTCTATCGGTGCATTTTTCAAAGGTTCGCCGCCTGCCATCGGCCCTGCTGCAGCCCAATAATCAGCATAAAATGAAGCCAAACGCTGACTACCATATCCGCCTTCAGAAATGCCAAAGACGTAAAGGCGGTTAGGATCGGCAGAAGCTGAAAGTAGCCATTGTCGTAGCAATTTTTCAAAAGCCCATTGCTTGCTACGCTGCCACCATCTATACCATTTACCTTCCTGAGGTATCTGCGGAATAAAATAAACACTGGGCGCATCCGCAAAACGTTTCGCCAACAACAGACCTGTCTGAAACTCTTGGTCACGAGGTCCGGAACCGTGCAGATATAAGAACAACGGATACTGCTCCGCATCGCCTTTTCGACCGAAATAGTAGTTCAAACGCGCAGCGGGTTCCAAGGAATCCGGCAAAGCCCATACATTTACCTGTTGTGCATTCAACGTATCTATTTTTGACAATTCATCTTCTTGTATAAGATGATTAGCTGCTCGCCAAGCTTCCCAAACCTGTTTTCGCTTACTTTCTATATTCTTAAACTTTAAGGTTTGATCCGGAAAGACAGTATGCTCTCCTCGAATAGAAAGCACAAAAGCATTCCTCAGTTCTGTTTGCTGCGCATCAAGCAAACCGGGGAAAGCAGCAAACAAAGTCAAAAAGAAAAAGACTCGAATCAGTTTATGAATTGAGCGCATCACGCATTTGTTGAATGTCATCATTGGTTTTTCCTCGCTTATTTAAAAATTCAACGTCTTCTACAAAAAAATCAGCAGGCGCAAAGTCCATTTTTCGCAACCGCAAACAAGCTCGATAGCGTGCGAGCGCTTCATTCAAAAGGCCCAGCAACCAAGCATTGTGCGCAGCATTCTGATAATCGACAGCCTGCGCCTCTTCTTTATCAATCAACTTCTTATAATACTTCTCCGCCTGTTCATATTTCTCGGCCAACATTGAGCACCAAGCCAAAGCCTTAGTCGAACGCGCATCAGAATGAAGGTAATCGCTCTTAAACAGCTTCTCAAATGCAGCCTCTGACTTTCCGACAAGAATCAAGCATTCGCCATAACGCAATAAGACGTTGGCATTTTCCGGCTCCAGCATCTCTAATTGCTTGAAGACTTTCAAGGCTTTATCATATTGGGCAGCTTGCACGCAAACGACAGACAGTTGACGGAGCGTCCAAGCTGAATCAGGACGCATCAAGTTAGCCCTTTCATAATATATAATCGCTCTATCCCACTCTTTCAATTGTTGACAGCAATAGCCAGACTTCTCTAAAATCTCAGGCCCCTGCATTGTAGCGTCCAACTTTTGGAATAAAGAGACGGCTAAAGTCCATTCCTGCTCACGAAAGGCATAATTACCCAAAAGCACTAAAGCTTCTTTAGTTTGCAAGATGGGCTTAAAGAGCGGCAAATCTACCATCGACAAGAACGAGGCAAACGGATTAGCATCTTTATCGCGATAACGGTACAAAGAAAAGAAACGATAGAGATCTTGCATACAAAAACGAATCTCTTCTGCTATTGTTTGTACAGCATCAGTTTGATGTATTTTGTCCTGCAAGGCTGCTTGCTGCTCGTTAATTTGCCTGATATTCTGCTTTATACCGTCCAATTGGCCTGAAGACAATTGATCTATCATCAGAAACATTCCGAATTTTTCCGTATCGCCTGCCGCATGCATCTCAAAAAGCCCACTCAGGCCCGACAAAGACTCACCTCGGTCGCCAAAGACGGAATGTCGGAGCGAAAAGGGCGTGAACCAATTCTTTATGTCACTGAAAAAAGCGTGTGTCCTACTGATTTGCGCAAAGGTAGTATAGAATGTATCACCACCCTGTTCACGCATATCCACCAAGGCCTGCATTTTTTTTCCTATATTGTCTACTTCTTCATCTGAAGCCCAAGCCGGATTTAAGTCCAAATTAGCTAATTCATCAGGATTCGTAAAATCCAAATCCTTTCCTTGAGTCATCTTGCTTGCAGCTCGATATATGTCAGGCATAATCTCGTCGCGCAACTTACTTTCATCCTTTTTAGTCCACGCCGTGCGCATCAATTGCAATTGCATCGTTAGCAAATCGCGGCAAAAGTCAGGAACATCGGCAAGCAGCTGCAGGCGCGCTGTCAGATCGGCGTGTCTGCTAAGTCTGTCATAGTGTAAAATGCAGCCCAATACAAGGCCGGAGAATGCGCGGGCCCGTATTTTAAGCACGGAACTCGTGACATTTTCCAGCAAGAGTTGGATCTTGTAGGCATCAAACAAATAAACGACAGATAAAGTAAGCGCACTTAAGATAATTTGCTTTTGTGCCTCCGCAAGCGTCTCGTCTTTTAATCGAGCCGAAACTTGTTCGTATGCACCTCGATCATAAGGGGCAGAAGCTGCTATCTGATAAAACTCATCCGTTTCCCGCAAGGTATACAAGCGGTTAAAGCAAGTGCCAAGCTGCGTTTTAAGAAAATCATACTTAGCCTTATCTGAGAGCAAAAAAGCCTTGTTTATGAATTGTAAAAACAGCGTTTCGCGATCAGGATCCGGCAATCCCTGCTTAAAATAGTCCAGTAAGCGAATATAATCCTCTCTCGTCACAGCGAGTTCTTCGCTTTCCGGTATCAAGCCCGACAAGGCGTTGAGAGCGTCCAGCAAACGATGGGCGCGCAAACTCTCAATCGTGTCTTTATACAATATATCAAACGTATTCTTATCCATACATTCAGCTACTTAAATGACGCAAGCGCAGTGAGTGAGTTTCCCTTGCTATGCTTACTCCTCTTAATTTTATTGTCTTGCATAGTGCGGCAATTTCAGTTTGTTGATAACGGCAGGATTTAAATGGTATTGCCGCATCAAGATATCTTGACAAAAACTGATGCCTCTTTGATTGATACTATCGGACGCTTGATTATAAACGGCAGATAAGCGCCGAGAATCTATCCGAGGCAAGCTTTTGCGCTTAATGAGCAAGAAACTCTGGGCCGAAGTTCCTGTATATAATAATTTGCATCCATTCTCCACAGCCTCAGTCAAGTAAGGCTCAGGCAAAACCGCACCATCTACTTGTCCGCCTTGTACCATAGCACTGCAAATCGCGAAACTATTGATGCGTGGACGCAAAACGAAATTGTCAGGCAAGCCGTTTTCCCTCAAAGCTTCCGTGCACGTTTCATCCGAATAAGAATACTTTGCAGCGGCCACTGTTCGATCTTTCATCTCTTTCAAATGGCGGATGCGCAAACCTGCCGACGCAACAAGTCCCCACTGTCTATGCATTACTAAGAGCGGAGCCTCACTCTGTGCAACGCTCCCCAAGTGGGCCTGCCCTAACCTATCCGTGCATATCCCTTGTGCCTGACCGAGAAAAGCCGTATCGCAATCAGCTTGAGAGGGATATACGCGAAAAGCAATCGGAATATTGTGTTGTTTGAAGTAACCATGAGTATCGGCCACCAGCAATGGAAGCACATCGAGCGTCATCGGAACGGCTACGACCACCTGTGTCTGCTCCGAAGCCTGCTGATTATTGCTTTCTTTAGGCTTTGAACTCGTTTTTCCCGCACAAGCTATCAAGACCGGCAGGAAGAGTAAAAGGAGAGTCTTATGCATATTTTGTCTTTTATGCAAAAATACTGCCGAAAGGAGGATTCTCAAAAGTTTAATTCAAAAATATTACACTTCATTGTCTTGAATTGATCTCTTACAAACGCTTTATGTGCGCGTAAACGCTTTGCGGTGCAGAGTAAGTGCAAATTCTTGCGCGTCTTCCTCTGTTTTTCTGCCACCTTTCATCTCATTCCTGAAATCCTTTGCCTCATCATTGATTTGTACTATCGTGATGGTACGCTTTTTCCCTCGTGAGAGGACGATCGTCCTCTCACGAGGGAAAGACAATACTTTCGTGATGCAAAATGCAGCAATCAAACCATGCGTAAAGAAAAATGCGTCGTTTACCTCGCAATAATTTGATGGAATAAACTTATTATCGTGCTGCTATGCAATATTTTAGCAAACTTTATTATTTAATTATCGAAATAAGAATCTGACAATAAAGACTATCGCACAATTTCATGTAATTGCAATACTTCGAATCCGCGCTTTCCAAGCTGCAGAAGGGCGCAAAGACTCAAGAATCTTTTGGCGAGCTTTCTTAAGCGAAGCCAAGGGAAGTTTTCCATCAATTAAAAGCGGATAAGTTTGGTCCGGAAACTTCACAAAACATTCACACAAAGCCCAGCCGGCGGCCATTGCGCCGTAATGTCCCAAAGGACGCAATGCAGAAATCTCAGCCAAGAAAGCATCAATATAGTCGGCCGTGACATAATGAGAAAGCCCCATAACAATTCCAAAACGCTGCTCATAAACGACAGAGGAGCGTATATATGGCAATACAAACTCCCAGCCCGCAGATCCATATCGGCGAAAGGATTTGAGGGAATTGCAAAAAGTGTCGCACACTGCCCAATTGTCAATTTTAGGAACAAAACCGCTGACAAGTGCAAATCGCTCTTCACGCGTCGTAGCCGCATAAGCTATAATCAAGCCCTCCAGCAGTAATTCTTCATACGTATCGGCTGTAAGCTCCGTCAAAGTGTCTCTCCAATCAGTTTTTGCCAACGTCTTAGCAAAAGTTCGCAACTGCGGCGTGCGAACTCCCAGAATAGGACGCGTAAGTCCCGGCAGCAAACCAGAAGAAAATTGAGCTAAATGAGGGTCCTTCAGACCTTCCAAATGTGCACGTATTGCTGTAATTTCCATTTAGACGAATCGTTTAGATTGGCGAAAGTAAGCAGAAAGCGGGAGTTGAAAGCCTACTAAAAGCATTTATTTCAGCAAATCACGTAAAAAAACGTGACCGATTAGGCCATATTCAAAACAAATATCGTATTTTCGCTTTAGAAAAATAAATTGCTTTGATATGAAACAAGTCATGCTATACCTCTTCTGCATCGTTTGTACATCGGCAATGGCGCAAAATAAGATAAATACGCAAACACCGAGAAAAACTGCGACCACTTCACAAGCATCAACGGCCGCCAAGACAACGCAAGATCTTACGGAAGATACTATATCTGCGTCATCGGCAGATAAAGATAAAATAGCCGACGCCGCACTCCCCCATCCATCGGGAGCCACAAGGCATCTGATAAACGCAAATTACCGCAATAATATGCCTTGGGGCTTACACAAAGGACTGAATGCACAATTTGGTCTGTCGCTTACTGCGGGATTCGGGAAGTATGCCCCACGTGGCGTAGGATTTGGCCAGCATGTGGCCTTGACTTATGCCTTGCCGCTGAATAAACATTGGTCACTGGCCGCCGGTTTATATGCGGATCATCTCAACTGGGACGGTAATAATATGACCAATGCCGGAGTTTCTGCTTTGCTAAGCTATCAGGTGAATGAAAAATTGTGCTTGTATGCTTATGGTGAAAAGAACTTCTTCTCCGGTCATCGGCCCGCAACTTTATTTTATGGCCCTTACAGCTATTTCAACACACCCTCAGAACGTTTGGGCGTAGGGGCGGAATATAAGGTAAACGAGACGCTGACGTTGGGCCTAAACTTTGAGCACGCTGAATATGATCATCCGGCGTTTGGAGTAGTGTCTGCCGGCAGTTTGATGCGGCCCTATCGAGGCGCAGATTGGTAAAAAGGAATAAATCATCGACATTTTTGGCTGATTTAAGACAAAGCCAACGAAAAGGCAATGAACTTAGCACATACACCTATATGTTTGTGCAAGAAAAACTTGTCTCAATCGTAAAAAGAGCTTACTTTTGTGCGAAAATTCAAAGCTATAGTGCTATAGTTCTTGAAAAAGAGCTTTGGCACTTCACTTCCAAATCTCGATAAGAGCATATGTCAATCACGAAAACCAGACAAAAATTAGTAGAAATGGCGCGCGAGCTGTTTGCACGCAAAGGCATGGAGAATACAACGATGAATGATATCGCTGTAGCATCTAAATGCGGCCGACGAACGCTGTACACGTATTTCCGAAACAAGGAAGAAATCTACTATGCTGTTATTGAAAGCGAATTGGAGTTGCTTTCTGATGACCTGGATCGTGTAGCTATGATGGACGCAGAGCCGGAACAGAAGCTCCTCCAGCTTATTTATACACACCTACATACGATAAAAGAGGCTGTAACCAGAAACGGAACGCTTAGAGCAGAGTTCTTTCGTAATATTTGGATGGTTGAAAAAATGCGGAAGGCGCTGGATGCAGAAGAATGTCTTATCATTCGTCGCATTATAGAAGAAGGTGTAGCTCAAGGAAAATTTAAAGTGGAGAATATAGAACTCATGACGGACATTATACATTATACTTGTCGCGGACTTGAAGTGCCTTATATCTACGATCGCTTAGCTATCGGCTTAAGCGAAGAGGACTCGCTGCCCATCGTTAGAAATATCATCAGACGAACATTGGGATACGAGGAGAATAAACAAGAAATAATCAACAATAATGATAAAATAACCTATTGAAAATGGGACTTTTAACTGGAAAAACAGCTTTGATCACGGGCGCTGCACGTGGCATCGGAAAAGCTATCGCAATTCGCTTCGCAGAAGAAGGAGCTAACATCGCTTTCACAGACCTTGTGATTGATGAGCACGGCGAGGCTACACGCAAAGAAGTAGAAGCAAAAGGAGTTAAATGTATGGCTTATGCCGGCAATGCTGCGAACTTTGAGGAAACACAAGCGCTGGTAGAACAAATACATAAAGACTTTGGTAGCATAGATATATTGGTAAATAATGCAGGCATTACAAAAGATGGTCTCTTAATACGTATGACGGAAGCGCAATGGGATGCTGTGCTGACAGTAAACTTGAAGTCTGCATTCAACTTTTCACATGCCGTAGCCCCAATTATGATGCGCCAACGTAAAGGCTCTATCATTAATATGGCCTCTGTTGTAGGTGTACATGGCAATGCCGGACAATGCAACTATGCAGCCTCAAAAGCCGGCATGATTGCTTTAGCTAAAAGCATCGCACAAGAATTAGGTAGTCGCGGCGTGCGCGCCAATGCTATCGCGCCAGGCTTTATTGAGACAGCCATGACAGAACAACTTCCGGAAGACGTTCGCAAAGATTGGATTGTACGCATTCCTCTGCGCCGTGGAGGACAACCTGATGATATTGCCAATACGGCTATTTACTTGGCAAGTGATTTATCGTCTTACGTGAGTGGACAGGTAATCCAAGTGGACGGTGGTATGAATATGTAAACTCAAAAATAAATTTTGCTCTCTCCTTCTTTTACAAAGAATGGAGAGGGCTTTTTTTATGGAAATTTTATACGAAGACAATCATATTATCATTGTCAACAAACAAGCGGGGGAGATCATTCAAGGTGACAAAACCGGCGATAAAACTGTTGCTGATGAGATCAAGGCTTATTTAAAAGAGAAATACAACAAACCCGGAGCTGTATTTCTCGGTATTCCTCATCGTTTAGACAGACCGGTTAGTGGAGTTTCTATTTTTGCTCGCACAAGTAAGGCTTTGGCGCGCTTAAATGAAATGTTTCGCAAAGGAGAAATAGAGAAGACCTATCAAGCAATAGTAATTCATGAACCCCAAATAGAATCCGGAACATTAGAACATTGGCTGACGCGTAATGAAAAACAAAATAAAGCTTATGCATACAATGAACAACGAAAAAATGCAAAGAAAGCCATTCTTGATTATGAAATAGAAGCAAAATGCGATCGTTACTGGCTACTTAATGTCCACCTACATACAGGAAGACATCATCAAATTCGCTGCCAACTAGCTGCCATCGGTTGTCCTATAAAAGGAGATCTCAAGTATGGTGCTCCCCGTAGTAACGCAGATGGAAGCATATGCCTTCACGCCCGCAGTATTAGATTTGAACATCCAGTATCACATAAGATAATTTTTGCAGAAGCTCCTTATCCATCTTTTCCTATATGGAACGTATTTCGAAAGCTCAACAACAAATAAAAAATAGCTTTATAATGGTCAATTGGTAAAGAGACATCAATTGGCATAGCACCTCAAGAATTCTTATCATCTCATATACTACAAGGAAAGAAGTAGGATTGCACAAAATAGGGATCTACCTAGTAGATTTAGTGATATGTTACAAAAAAAGAGAAATAAACCTATCTCTTATACTAAGAGACTTTGGAAAATCGGAAAGAAAAGAAAAATTGAAATTTTCTCCTGAAAAGTTTGGAAGATATCAGGAAACACCGTATCTTTGCAACGCTTTTCAGAACAAAGGACGCTTAGCTCAGCTGGTTTAGAGCGTCTGCCTTACAAGCAGAGGGTCGGCGGTTCGAATCCGTCAGCGTCCACAAAAAAGTTGCACATATAAAATATGTACAACTTTTTTTTGCATCTAGTCCAACTTGGTTCACTATGTAGTCCTCCCATAAATAGTGGTTTATCATCTGTTATTCAGTAATATAATAAACTATTGCTGTCCGGTAAAAAGTTTTTTGATCGATATGCCGTTCTTTTGGAGCGGGCAAAAAGTAAAGGGCTGATTTCATTTTGTGAAGTCAGCCCTTAATGGTTAATTTGTATTCGACAAAA
>JABZGO010000053.1 GCA_015259305.1 Alloprevotella tannerae
GCATAATATAGAGATAATTCACTTGTAGCAGGGAGGCACTCGCTCCTTGCCGTATTTTTTCAGATAACAAACCGACTCTTTTTCCCCTGAAAGCAAGAACGTGTGGCAGCAGTATCAAATCTTCCTTCTTTTGAGGTACTTCTACGAGTTGTGGTTGCGCCATTCGGTTTGTTCTTATGAAAGTGCGTCGTATAGATCTTAAAATTTGCTCTGCATGTCCTTTCCTCATCGACCAAAGATAAGAATGCTGCTTGTCTACAATGCAATAGATCGTCGGAGAACTTGATTTATAGACAATAATCGTGTTATCATAAGCCGGTGGAGTACACATTATATAAGATATAGCCCCACAGAGCAGTAAGAATGCTATTCCATATAAGTTCCTTGCGCGACGATTCTGTAGATAAGTAAGAAGAAAAAAGATCACACCGTAAATTATTAGCGTGATGACCTTTCCGGGTATAACTGTTATGGATGCATAATCCCAAGCAGAGAAAAAGCTTAGGCAGTTAAGCATTGCATCCATCGTTCCATTGAGCAAGTATACAAGAATCACTTGTGCAAATGGCAGGCAGAAGAATAAAAGCGCCAATAACAATATCGCATAGGCGAAAGGAATAACCAGCCATCCCGTAAATAAGCCTATCAAAGAGAAGGAATTAAAATAATAAGCAATGAGTGGCAGTGTCAGTATTTGCGCACAGAATGAAGTTCTCAAAAGATCATAAATGAAATGCAAACCCCAATATTTGCTTACCCACAAAGGAGGTGCGAGTTTGGGGGCAATCAGCAATATACCTAAGAGTGCCAAGAAAGAAAGTTGTAGTCCTACATCAAATAAGGCTGTCGGTGTAACCAATAGTATGCATAGTAAAGCCAATGATAAGGAGTTAAGTGCATCATAATCTCTTCGTAATGCCTGAGTAAGGTGTAGAAGCGTTAACATAAAAGCAGCCCTGACAAGCGAAAATGGCGCGCCGACTAAAAAGGTGAACAGCCATACTTGTATTACGCCTATGAGTAAAAGAGGCAAATATATTTTGCGTCGATTGCGTAGGGGCCGTATTGCCCAAAGCAAAAATCCGAAAAGGATACTTAAATGCAAGCCTGATAAGGCCAAGATATGACTCGTTCCAGTGGTAGAAAATAGTTCGCGAAATTCATCGCTTAGACCTCTTCTATCTCCCAAAGTTAAAGCTGCTAATACTGTTAGCTTATCGCCTTGGAAAAAAGTTTTGTATCTTTCCAATAATTCCTCTCGATAACGAAGCAGCCCCGTGCGAATATTCGTCGAAATTTTGCCGGTTTTCTTCCATTTATTTTGATATACAAATGTCGTCCCGTAGATCCCTTGGTTTTTCAACCAAGACGCATAGTCAAATTCTCCGGGGTTACCATTGTTGCGAGGTACTTCCACCTGGCTATGAAAGAAAATCACATCACCCGGATGTATCATTTGGTCGCTTTGCTTCATCAGTGAAGTAGCTACAATAACTCCGGCGAATCGTCCACTTTTAATTTCCACATTTACACGCACAGTTTTTGCCGTGGAACGCGGACTACTGACTACCGTAGCTTCATATGTTTGAGGTGTTGTGGGCCATATGATCCTGCTAAGATCACGTTGTCCGCCGAGTAGTCCCGCTCCCAGCGAGCAAAAAGCCGAAATAAGTGCCACCAAAGCTACCATTTCTAAAGCTCTTTTTCGTAGCATGAACATGGTAGAAACTCCAAACCCAAATGCAAGTAAGAGAAACGTTGTTGATCGTCCTACTAATTGTGCATAAAAGACATCTTCTAAACAAATTCCAACTACTAAGGCTAAAGCCGGAAGTAGTAATGGATGCTCCAGGAGTATGCGAGGAATATAGAGTGTCGGACCTTTCATTTTTTCTTTTGCAAATTTATGCCCGTAGCGTGATGGCCGGCAAGGCTTAGCGTAAGCACACTAATACGTATGTCTGGACAAACTTTGACTATAGCTTGTCCGCAGGAGATAATTGTTGCTCCTGTAGTCAACACATCGTCGACCAGTAAAATGTGTTTTCCGCGTAAATTTTCCGGCACTTCAACTGCAAATATGTTCTTTACGTTTGCTCTGCGTGCAGTTGCATCCAGATGTGTCTGAGTTGGGTTGGCTATGGTTCGTATCACAGTTTTGCTATCTATTGGTATGGAGGTGATGCGATGAATCCCTTTTGCTAATTCTTCACTCTGATTATACCCACGCTTCCTTTCCCTTTTAGCAGCTAAAGGTATCGGTATAATCACATCAATATCGCGAAAAAAATCTGTGTCGAGCAAATCTGTAGCCATACAAGCGCCCAAATAATTGCCTACATCGGGGCGATCAAAATATTTTAGTCTCAATACGGCTCGTCTGCTATCAGAGCCGGAGATGTATTTCATATAAGCATTGGCTTTCACGATGGGCAATCTGCCCCAAAATACGCGCTCTACAGGATTTCCTGCTTTGCCGCGGTAGTCTGTATAAGGCAATTTAAACGTGCATTGGACGCATAAAATGTGTTCTCCGCCCAATATACGAGCCCCGCAGACTACGCAACGACGAGGAAAGAGTAGGGAAACGAGTCCTCTAAACAATTGTTTATGAAAAATGGTTTTCATCGCGCCTACAAAGTTAAAAGGATTTGTCGACAAAACCTTGCGTGTCTTTAGATAATTAGGACAAATCGTAGGTTTTTCTGCATTGTTGCCATCGAAGTTTTATCTATGCCCCGTTTAATCTAAAGAAGAGGAGAAGAAATTGCAACTTGGCAAGGCCTAAGACGTTGATTGTGAATACGAGAACAAGACTTTACGATTTGTGATCGTGAGGAAAAGCTCGTACGCTCGTGAGAGTACGAATGTCCCCTCACGAACGTACGATTGTGTCATCACGATGGTATTACGCGGAAGAGCGTTATGAAAGTATAAGAATCAGCAGAAAGAGGAGAAAAATGAGTTATTGTGCGGTAAAAAAAGCGTCTTATTAGGCGTATCTTAACTCTTGAGAACTCTAAATCTCGTGTGTACAGGCTGTAAAACATCACAAGAAGGGGCATTCAGGATACAAAACGACAAATGTTTATAAGGAGCGTAGAATTGTGCGACTTTGGTTGCACTACTTTGACTTGTTTTGTAGTGATTCCCAAGTTAGGTTTTGGTGGTTGGGGCGCTCCTTGAATAAGATCGAGAAGAGAAGAGCTACGCTTACACTTGCCGCAATAGAAACAAAACCGAAGATTAAGAAACTTACCTGCGTATAAAAATGAAGATAGAAGACGATAAGCATACCGGCTACAAAGCCAATCGTAGCACTCTTGCTGCCTATTGTAGGAAAGAATATGCCCATTACAAAAAGGCCACCAATGCAGCCCGAAAGCAATCCTAAGATGATGTTAAAATAGTCGAGTAAAGACTGAATCTTGAGTTGAGCCATCAGTAATGCAATCAATAGGCCTGCTATGCCGGATACAAAACTTGCCCAGCGCGCTACACGAAGTATATGTTTGGGCGACAGCCTTGTTGGCCTAATATGTTGATATATATCTATAGTAAAAGAGGTAGAAATAGAGTTGATGTTAGAAGAAATAGTACTCATAGTAGCGGCGAAAAGCGCGGCAATCAGGAGTCCTGCAACGCCTGCAGGCAATTGTGTTACGACATAAAAAGGAAAAATAGCGTCAGGTCGCTCTAAAGAAGAGAATCCAGCTTCCGGATGCGTCTTAAAGAAAGTATATAAACCCGTTCCTATCAGGTAAAAAACAATAGAAACAACAACGCAGATTACACCATTGACAACAATACTTCGTGCAGCGCTCCGCTCATCTTTTGTCGTCATATAGCGCTGGATGATCGTTTGGTCAGAAGTATAAGAGATCAGATTGTTGGCTAAGCCTCCCAGAATTACAATCCAAAACGTAGCTGAACGATAATCCAAGCTCCAATTGAAAAGCACAAATTTATGATCACTCACACCTATATCTACAAATCCTTGAAAGCCTCCGGGCGTCTGCCAAATCAAGTAGATTGCAGCTAACATTGCTCCACCAACTAAAATAATTCCTTGAATGACGTCGGCCCATATGACGGCCTCGATTCCTCCCAAGGTGCAATAGATTATAGTAATGACGGCCATCAATAATATACAAAGTGAGATGTCAATATCTGCCACTGCGGATAAGGCCAAAGCAGGCAGGAAAAGGATCAAAGCCATTCGAGCTACCATAAAAGCCATAAATAATAAGGAGGCCATACAACGCAAGGCATAATTGAATCGGCACTGCAAATACGCATATGCGGTTGTCACGTTCAAACGTCGAAAGAAAGGGAGATAATACTTTACGACCGGATAAAGAATTAACAACATCATAAACTGTATCGGGTAATAAGTCCAATCCGTTGCATATACTTTAGCCGGAATACTCATATATGTAATGGCGCTAAACATCGTGGCGAAAATACTAATGGAGGCTGCCCACCAGGGGATGCGCCTCCCGCCTTTAAAGAAATCATCAGGGTGTTCATCTTTCCTAAAGAAGTACCCCCCTAAATATAACATACCTAAGAAATAAACAATTAAGACTGCCCAATTTATCCAACCGAAATGTACCTCTTTAGCTTTCGCGTGGGATTCATTGGTTTGTATGTGACGTTTGCTTTGTGCCAAGCTTGCACTGTGTGGCCCTTGAAGATGTGTTGCGCTGAGGTTATGAAAGGAAAATAGACTTCGGTGATGATTATCTATTTGTTTGCTTGTAAAAAAGGTATAGGTTTTGGCTGAAATCATTGTTGCTGTTTCGCCTTGTATCGCCGTATACTTGCTAAATAAAGATTGCGCTGAACAATGCCCGCAATTTGATAGCACAAAGAGCAGGATGAAAAAGACGTAAACGTACTTGCGCTGATGGCTGGATAGAATAGACATACAAAAAGAGAAGTCTGATAAATGAAAATAAGCGTATCGTTAGGCGTATTTTAGTAAAACCCTTCGCACAATTCGACTCAAAGTTGTGCAAAATTACAACTAATGAAAGAAACGTCGAGCCCTGTTACTAAAAACTCTGCCACAAAAAGGGTACGTTCCAATTATTATCCCTATTTTTGTCTTAGCAAAATATGCGTTTTGTTAACTGTACGGAAGCAAAGTTTGAATGAAAACGAGAATAAAAGTATTGCAGGTCATCAATACATTGAACACTGCTGGAGCTGAACGCTTAGTGTGTACGATTGCTGAAAGCATGAATCGGCCGGAAATACAAACAGATGTGCTGGTCCTAAATGGTGTGGAAACAGGATTTATGCGCACTTTAGAAACAGCCGGTGTTCGAGTAATTCGCCTTGGGAGTAACGAGTATAATCCTTGGTTGATCTATAAGTTGCGCCCTTATTTGGAGACCTATAATATAGTTCACGTTCATTTATTCCCTGCCCAATATTGGGTAGCTCTAACTAAATACCTGTTCAAATCAAAAGCTCATTTGGTAACAACAGAGCATAGTACGTTTAACTTCCGTTGTAAATATAAGCTAACTACGTGGTCGGATCGTAAAATGTATAGCCAATATGAGGCTATAACTTGTATTTCTCCGGCTACGCTTAACTTTATTCGTCATCGTGCCCCTTCTTTCGTGCGCACAGTCTTGATAGAAAATGGCATTGACGTAGCTTTGTTCTCTCAAGCAAAGAACGATCGTGCTACAGCATTACCCAATATTCCTGCTAATGCGTTCGTTTTGATGCAAGTGGCGCGATTTAAAGAAGAGAAAAATCAGATTGATTTGGTCAAAGTTTTAGGTCATTTACCCGCCGATATACACGCGGTGTTTGTGGGCGATGGCCCGATGAGGAAGCATTGTGAATCCTTGGCAAAGGACTTGAACGTGGAAGAGCGGGCTCACTTCTTGGGAAAGCGAGAAGACATTCCGTCGCTGCTGGCTGCAGCTGATATTGTTGTGATGCCTTCTTTATGGGAAGGTTTTGGCTTGTCGGCTGTCGAAGGTATGGCAGCGCATAAGCCTGTTTTAGCTTCAAATGTAGCAGGATTAGCACAAGTTGTTGAAGATGAAAGTTTGTTGTTCCCAGTAAATGATGTAGAAACAATGGCTGGAAGAATAATCAAGCTATATAAGAATGATGAATTGCGTATACGTGTGGGAGAAGAGTGTTATCAGCGTGCGCAGAAGTATGATGTAAGGTTTATGTTGGATAATCTTTGGAAATTGTATAGTCAGTTGGAAGATGGAGACACAACAAATAACTAAGAAGAAGTTACTATTCTGCGATAACTACCTCTGGGGATTGTTGAACTTCAGAGGATATATTATTCAACACTTCATCAATTTGGGGTATGACGTACTCTTGGTAGCTCCTCAGAGTGGGAAAGACGAAAACATACCGAAAGGAGCGCGATATATTCCTATTGAAATGGAGCGTTGTGGTACAAATCCCTGGGCCGATTTTCGCTATTTTCGAGCACTTTATAAGATTTATCGCAAAGAACGTCCCGACTATGTCTTCCATTATACGATCAAGCCCAATATCTATGGTACGCTTGCGGCTCATCGGTTAGGCATACCTTCTACCGCAATGATTCCCGGTTTAGGTTATGCTTTTGCCGGTAAGGGTTTCTTGAAGATACTGGGTGCTCGACTTTATCGAACAGGCTTGCATCGCGCTCATCGTATCATAGTTTTGAACAAATTCAACTACGACTTTATCTTAAAGCAGAGGTTGGCTCCTTCAGACCATCTATTGTTGTTTGAGAATGGAGAAGGTGTGGACTTAACAGCTTTTCCATTTGCAGATAATGAGGCAGATAATTGTACCTTTCTTATGGTGTCTCGTTTGTTATCAGATAAAGGATACAATGAGTTTGTGGCTGCTGCGAGAAAAATAAAAGAGAAGTATCCGCAGTTTAAGTTTCAATTGCTCGGACCAAAGGGAGATAATAATCCGGCTGCGATTTCCGAAGAACAATTAGAGAAAGATGTCACTTCGGGTGCAATAGAGTATTTAGGTATAACGGACGATGTGCAATCTATCGTGGGGCGTCCTGGAACGGTTGTCGTGTTGCCTTCTTACCATGAAGGATTAAGTAGATCATTGATGGAGGCTTGTGCTATGGGCAAGCCCATTATAGCCTCAGATATTCCCGGTTGTAGAGAAACCGTGGAAGATGGCGTAAACGGTTTTTTAGTGCCGCCGCAAAATACAACCGCTTTGATAAAAGCTATGCAACGCTATATTGATTTGTCGAAAGAAGAAAAACAGACCTTTTCCAAGGCGGGCAGACGGATAGCAGAAGAGCGCTTTGATGTAAGGAAAGTGGCCGAACGATATGAGCAGATCTTAGCGGAAGTCTTTGCTGATAAGTGAAGTTAATCGTTCAGAAGATCTTCTGCATATTGAGCATAGTATCGATATAGGTCTTGATTAGAATCGTTAGCGATCGTTTCTGTAGGGATAGCGGCCATCAGATGTCGAGCGATATAAGACTTTGAACGATGGCTTTGTAGATAATGCTCTAATTCTGTCTTCGCTTCCGGCATCATTCCTTTTCGAATAAGAGCTTTTGCCAGAGTTAGACGAGTATTTCCTAAGAGAGATTCTTCCGGTTGTAAATGAAGTAACTTACAGAGAAAGATTATCTTTGTGTCTATATTTCCGTTTAAACATTGTGCAGCCTCATACCAAAGATGATATTTGTCTGGGGTTTCTCGCAATAATTGCTTGAACAGAATAATGGCACAATCATCTTTCTGCTGCCAGTGATAAAGGAATGCTTGATACCTTATTGCCTTTTTATTCTCAGGAAATCTGAACATATATTGTGCTAAGAATTTAGCATACCAATCGAAGTGATCTTGTTTGTTCCTTTCGCAAGCAAGTAGGTTGTGACATCTTTGCAAGACCATTGTTACTAATTCCTCCTGTCTGTTATCCGCTTTGTCATAAGTTGGCCTCCAGTCATCTTCGTCAAAATTACGATAAGACCAGACTTTGAAGAAATCAAGGAAGAAAGCAGCACGATCTCTTCGCAAATACCAGAAAGCCAATTTTAAAGTCCTAGAATGCCAAGTAGAAGGGCCTAGATTACTATTAAACGTGGCATAATCCTTGAAAGCTTGAATCATATTTTCCCACTGCTGCCAATGCTTAAACTGTACAATGCGTCGGAACTGTGCCTGCCTAAAGAGTTCTATCAATTTGTTTTTAGGATAGGCTACGCTTTGTGCCAGGTCTTCGAAACGGAAAGACTCATTATTTTCGACAAGCTGTTTAATCAACTTTTCCAACAAAGATGGGATAGTATGTTCTTCATAGACTTGTCTTTGCAAGTCTTCTTCCCTAAATAGTGCGGGATTCCAACGCTGCAGAAAGGGATAGAGCTTAAAGTCTGAGTGTTCTTGGGAAAACTTAATGCTGTAATTGAGCATTTGAGAATGGAGTAGGGATGGGCGTGGATTTTCTAGTTTTACATAAGTATCAAGTAATTTTTTTGCTTCATCCGATGGTAAGTTATAGAGAATCTCTTTTAGATAACGATACATAATCCACCCTAAGTCTTCTCTGAGTAAAGGATCGAAAAAGCGTGGGAAGTCTATGAAATGTGCAATTTGCGAGAAGGCATCTTTAGGTCTTTGTTTTGAGAGGTGCAAAGCAGGCAGAATGACCTCCGCGCCATTTTGTACTCTATGATAAAGCACTTGGAAAGCTTTCTTCCCCATATCCTTTTCATCGAGCATCGTAGACAAGAAGGCTTTCATTTCTTTGAGACATACTTCCACTTCATCGAAGTAGCCGTGCTTAAAGAATTGGTAGCACATATCCCGCAATACCCAGAATAGAGACATCTGTAAAAACGGATCAGCCTTGTCTCTATCCCAGGCATTGAACGCCAACTCAAAGGCTTTGCTTAATTCCCCTTGGCGTCTTAGTTCGGTAATTTCCTGTATGTGCATTGATCTATGGCTCAAGACTTAGTCGTCGGAGAAGAGCCTTCGGTCGTTTTCTTTTTTTCTCACTTCGTATTTTCCAACCGCTCCAAATGCACCAAAAGATGGCTAACCCCATTAAGAAAATATAAAACAGGCTTCCTTTACCCATAAAGGTGTAGATGCGCCCTGTGTGTATTTCGATGCAAACATTACGGAGAGACATCGGGAGCGATGACATTTGATGGGGCATAGGTAGGCTAACAGAACCTTTATTATAATCAACAACAATATTCTGATGAAAAAAGTCGGCGCTATAGCCTGAGATTGCTTGATCTGATATAGGCATACCTGTAGTAGGACGCGCTATCTCCCCCGTAAAATAGTCTGTAATGATGTTGCTGCTTCTGTCCCATTTAAACATTCCATTAAAAGAGCCGATCAGCCATTGGCCTTCCTTGTTTTTTTCTTCTACATTGATCCCCATAACACTTACCATAGGTTGGTGCAATTCTGCTTTGGGAACATCTTGTAAATGCTTCATTGCATAAAAACCATTTGATGTGTGGAGT
>JABZGO010000054.1 GCA_015259305.1 Alloprevotella tannerae
ACGGCACGTTTCGCATCCCCGTGATGCGCCTTGGCGTCTTAGGACGGCTAAACAAATTTGTCTCTTACCACTTGCAGCAGCGCATAGGCCATAGCGGCACCGGCCGCACTATTGACGGCCTATCTTCAGCGGTCGACGTTATGAACATAGGGCTTCACCCCAATGAAAAGTTGCGTTTTGATCTCGGCCGCCAATGCGCCGTTTATGGCGGTTACGAAGCTTGGCTCAACCCGATCGATGTCTACCGATTCAGCGAGATGCTGGATCGTGTAGAGGTTTATCTGACGGGCGTCAATGCCAGTTATAAGATCAAGCCTACGCAGGAACTCCAATTTCAAGTGGTCAACAGTCGGCGCACGCCAACCTCCGATATGTACGGCCCGTCCTATGCCGATGCAAAGTTGCCGATGATTTATACGCTCAATTGGAACGGTAGTTTCTTTAACGAAAAACTGACTACGCGCTGGTCGGCCTCTTTGATCAAGCAGGCGAGGGGCAACAACGGCTACTACTTCGCCTTCGGTCACGAATGGACGCTCGGGCGCTTCAATGGGTATTTCGATTATATGCTCTCAGAAGAAAATATCGACGCCCACGGCTATGTGACGGACATGCTGCATACGCTGACGCCCGATGTGAAAGATCACGTCCGCCATACGCGTTACAATTCGGTTATTCTCAAGCTCAATTATCGCTTTCTGCCGCGCTGGAACGTCTTTGCCAAGGGTTATTATGAGACGTCCGCATTGACCAAGCCGACGCTGACGGCAGAAAAGGGACTCTATCGCCGCTCTTATGCTTACATGGCCGGCGTAGAATTTTATCCGATGAAGGAGAATCTGCATTTCTTCATCAATTATTATGGCCGCTCCCACGTGCATACGCCGCGGGCCAAGGTCTTCGGCGCGAAGAATCATACGGAGGCTTGCCTTTCAGCCGGCTTCGTCTATCAATTGCCCATCTTCTAAGGCGCGCTACACATCTTATAATATACGCGCGCGTAGAAGTCCGGACGAGGTGATGGATTAGTCTTTGGTGAAAAATATTTACGTGATATTTTTCACCAAAGACCTTTTTATGGCTATACACCTCAAAAAACGACATTATAAGTATGTGATAATCAGATTCTATATGTGCCTGAAAACTTTCTTATAGGAAAGTGAAAATTGTCCTTAGGAGAATTAAAATTGTCTTAGGAGACAATTTTTCTTTTCTTAGGTGAAAGTTTTTCCGTTCTCCTAAGCAAATTTTTCGGGGGTCTTGTGTGTAGGAAAATCTTTACAAATCTTGGTCGCGTCAATGCTTATGCCGGTTGCCAAACTATGCTTTGTGTGCGCTTCGATGAAGATTTTCTGATTGAGCATAAAGGTGCGTTTGTGTCGGTATCCTTTTACTTTGTATCCTCCCCCTGCTTATCTTCTTGCCCACAAATCATACGCCGCGAAGCAAACGCATTATTTTTCTGCTGTGTCCTTACCCTTTCTCTATTTTGTGCGATTTGGCAGATTTTTTTTCGTTGACAAAATGTAGACAAACGTGAATGTCGACGGTGGAGTGCCGGAAAGAAAATAATATTCCTTAAAATCCTTGTCATACAAGGTCTTGTTACCCCTTTTATCGATTGGAATAGGATGTGTATAATGTTTCACTTTTTTCGCAATATTGTTTACAAAATGATTTTATGGGCATTGGGGGTGGTAAAATAAAGAAAAATAAATGTAAGTTTACTTGCTTTTTTTAGGAATAGGACCTAACTTTGCGACAGATTCATGTAATTGCGACGATTTTCTGCCGCTAACTTAAAATTTTTTATGTATGAGAACTAATTTATTATTGGCATTGGCATTATTTTCTGCCAGTGCAGTGAAGGGACAAATCCAAGTTGCTCCAGAAGGGCAGGTAACATTAGGGTCATCTCAGTTAGGCCAGGAAAAACTTTATACAAACCTTAATGTGAAAGCAGAAAGCTATGGTCGAACTTTTGGGGCATTTAGTTCGGGGGCTAAGAAAGGAGATTGGTCTGTTGGAGTTGTAGGTAGAAGTTCCTTATTGCCTAATCACGGAACTTTTAATGTCGGTGTTTGGGGGCAGGTAACAGATGTTTTAGGAGAGCTCCATTGCTCCCGTGCTTATGGGGTATTAGGTGAGGCCGGCTTTGCAACTGATGGATGGAACTATGGCGTTTTTGGTCGTCTTTTAGGGGATCGAAATGGTGCAGCCGTTTATGGTACGGATGCAAAACAAGAAAACGGAGTAGAAATCCCCGGTCGTTATGCGGGGTATTTTAATGGAAATGTGAGAGTGACCAAACAATTCGAGGTAGCCGGTGGTATAAGGGGTATTGTCTTAATACCAACCCCTCAAGCTTCAGCGCCGAATGCCATTTCTCGATTGAAAGCTGTAACAGATAATACTTCTGAAGCAGAAAAGCTTTCAGGGCTTTCTATGGTTACTTACAATAAACAATTGCCGGAAACGCAAATGCGTGCGCGGAAGGCAAGAAATAATGTGGAAATGGGAGATACGGCTGTGGCTGCACCTCAATTGAGTAAAATACAAATACAAGATATAGAAAAGTCTCATTTCTCATTGATTGCCGATCAGGTGGAAGCGATCTACCCAAACTTGGTTTATGAGGATGAGGATGGGCAAAAGTGTATTAACTATATTGAACTGATTCCGGTTTTGGTACAATCTGTTAATGAATTGCGTGCTGAAATTACGCGCTTGAAAGGCGAACCGGAAAAGGATGTCAAGGCGGTGACTATGGGGAATCATATGTCAGAGCAGGATTTGACAACATTAAGTCAAAACAAGCCTAACCCCTTCTCGGTAGCAACGGAAATAGAAGTGCGTCTGGCTTCTTCCGTCAAAACGGCCAAACTTTATATTTACAATTTGCAAGGGACACAGATCAAAGAGTTGGTTCTGAGTGACCGTGGTGATGTAAAGGTGCAGATTAGTGGGCAAGATCTTGTCCCCGGAATGTATATTTATAGTCTGATAGCCGACGGAAAGGTTATTGATAGTAAACGTATGATTTATACAAAATAAAGCGATTATGAAACGATTGTTACACATCGGTTTTATCGCTTGCTTGTGGATTTGTTGTACTTGCATGGTTCGCGCAGGTCTTTATAAACCTTTTAGCTTAAAAGCAAAGGCAACAACGATAAAAGTTATTCCGATAAACCAGACAATAACGCATTCTACACAATTGGAACCATTTGCGGGGAAAGAGAAGGTTAGTGGGCTCTCTGTAGTGGTTACGATTCGTCAGTATAGCATAAAGAGTCTTGTACGTATTTTATTGGAGGATGAGACCGGAAAGAACTATTTGGTTTTAGAATCCAATCGTATGCGTAACGATGTCGATAAGTTTACTTTATCTGACTATGCAGAAGAGACTTTGCTGCTTAATAATGTTTGTCCGAAGCGTTTAAAAGTTTTGCTAAAAGATGCTTCCATAGAGTTAAAGGAGTTGCGCTATGCGCCGGCAGATGCTAAGACTTCTTCTACTTATTCCCCTAAAGCTATCGCTGATGCTCGGCGATTGCAAGTAGAGCACATAGTTTCGCGCATCAATGCCTATAACCAAGCGCATAATAAGCTTTGGGTGGCAGGCGTTACGCGTCTTTCATTAAAAGATTATGAGACGCGAAAGTGTGTGTTGTCTCTGCCTGATGATACTTGTGAAACTTTTGGCTTGGAATACTATGCGGACGGTATTATTGAGCTTGGGTATATAGAAAAGAAAGATGCAAATGAGCAATCTCCCTACATTGATCACTTCGATTGGCGCAATCGTCATGGCAAGAATTGGATGACGCCTGTAAAAGATCAGGGCGGTAGTTCGTATTGTGTTGGTTTCGCAATAGCTTCGGCTATAGAGTCAATTTTTAATCTGTATTATAATAATCTCTTGAATTTGGATGTATCAGAGCAAGATTTAATGGTTTATTGTCCATATGGTATGAATGTTAGTGATAGATATACAAAAGGGCAATTTGTTGGTAGCGTTTTGTTGTATGCAAAAGAATTCGGCGTAGCTGATGAATCTTCTATTCCTTTTGAGGATAGAGATACACAGGGGAATGTTGGTCCTCGTCCTAAGTCTATTGATACTGTTAAAATAAAAGATTATAAAAAGGTATCTGATGTAAATCAAGAACATTGGGAAGATAGTATAAAACATTATCTGATAGCAAAAGGACCGTTGGTCTCTTCATATACCCAACAAAAATATAAAGAAAAGGATGGTAAAAAGACAGAATATAGGGGTCATTCGCTTTCTTTAGTAGGTTATAGGGTTGCTAAGGTTGGCGACTCTGTAAAATATAGTGCGGACATTTATGAGGGGACTAAAATCATTGAGGAAGGTAATCCTGCTGTCGGGCACACTTGTTGGATTTTTAAGGATAGCTATGTAAAGGATGAAATAGGACGAAAAGATGGTTACTTGTCTGTGATTATAGCAGATCCAAGTCGTACGTATCATTACTATATCATTCCTCCTATTTATTCGAATACGCACGATTCTACGGATATTCGCTGTGTGGATGAAGATGGTGATGGGCTTTACAATTGGGGTATAGGACCAAAGCCAAAAACTGCTCCGAAGTGGGTTCCGGATACGCCGGACGGAGACGATTCGAATTATGCTTTAGGCGAGATGGATCAATATGGTTATATCAAACCCTTAAATCCTGATTTACGTGATACGATCTATATTCGCTCCAATACTGTTTGGAATCAGCCTCGGTATATTCATAATCATATTGTCGTTGAGTCGGGGGCAGAATTGCTGGTTAATGATACGATTACTTGTTATAAAGGTGTATCTTTAGTGCTAAAAAAAGGTGGAAGCTTGACGCTACAAAAAAAAGATCAAGCCTATCCTAAACAACAGTCTACAATGCAAGGGGCTACGTCTATCTCTACTTGTGGCTTTTTGAAAGGAGTAAATTTGAAAGCGTCTCCCGGTAGTAGTATTCTAATAAAAGATGGAGCACAAATATTACTTCGCGATGAGTATCCCCTAAGTATTCCTATCGGATGCGAATTGACAATTGAGTCAGGAATCATTAAATAACATCACTTATGAAAAACGTTTTACTTACAATCGCTTTGGCGCTCTTCGGCTTTCGCGCCGCGGCGCAGGATTATCGTCCTTTCGTGGAGGAAGGGAAAATGTGGCAAATGGAACAGGTAAGGTTTGATGAACAAGATCGTGGTTTCTATGAGGGTGGCTTTTATTATTGTATGCAGGGAGATACGATCGTAAATGGTAAGACTTGGAAGAAGGTTTATAAAACTCCGTTTTCCAAATACCAAGAATTCCCATCTGATTTGGGCGAACATTTTCTCTTGGTGCGCGAGGAAAATCAAAAAGTATATTTTCAACCTTATAAAGGGGCAAAGCGCGAAGAAATTTTGTACGATTTCAGTGTCAAACAAGGAGATACTTTATCCTTACGTGAGGTTACAACCTTTGGATGGATAGGAGATCAAGAATATGAGGAGAAGTGCAATAAGTGGGACTCAATAGTTGTGCGTCAAGTAGGATTATCCTATAAAACGATTTATCCATATATAGAATATACATTGGAGCGAAAGTTTGTCTCCAACTCAGGAGATTCTGCATGCGTAAAAGACTATTGGGCAGATGGCGTAGGAAGTCTTATAGATCCCTTTGTGCGAGATATTTCACGACCTCGCATAGGTCCAGGTTCTTATGTTTTTGTACATGGTTGCAAAGTAAAGGGACGTGAGGTCTACTTGGCCATGACAATGGGTCTTAAGAACCCCCAAATTAATACTGATAAGGCGGCTATTTACGACTTAAGCGGCCGACGTTTGCAGGCCATTCCGCAGCGCGGCGTCTACATCGTGAATGGGAAGAAATATATACGATAACGAATACTTGTCGGCTTGGCTTTGCCGCCAAAACAAATTCAAGCCGACAACCTATACCCATTAAATAAGATGGCTTTATGAAAAACGTTTTACTTACAGTCGCTTTGGCGCTCTTCGGCTTTCGCGCTTTGGCGCAGGATTATCGTCCTTTCGTAGAAGAGGGGAAGACGTGGCGGATTGCCCGACTCATTCCATTAAATGATGATCCAACTTATCCGGTCAGTCATGTGTATTTTCGTATGAAGGGAGACACTATTGTCGCCGGTAAGACTTGGAAAATAGTACGCAGGTCAGGGGTGACAGCGCCGGGTGATCCCGTGGTGTATAATTCATATTGTCGCTACTTGGTTCGAGAGGAGAATAAGCGAGTTTATTTCTCTCCTTACCCCGGCCGTGAAGAGCTGATGTATGACTTTAATGTGTCTGTCGGCGATACCTTGGCTCTTCATAACATTTATTACTTTGAAGAGCGGAGTACGGCTGCGGAGTTTGAAAAGCATAGTCGGCTTTGTGATTCTATTGCGATTGTTTCCGAAGAGACGATAAAAAGTGTCGGTCGTAGTTATCGTGGCCTAATTTTATCGCGGAAGTTAAATGGGATTGAGTGCAAAGTAAGTTGGGTAGAAGGTATTGGAGATGTCTATGACATTTTCTTTCAAACCATTCCACTTGGGTTGATCTGCGGACCTGCGCTTGTCTTAGAAGAATGCTCTGTTGGCGATGAGATTTTGTATCACGACGATATAACGGGCCTTACCACGCCCCAAGTAAATCCGATTAAAAACACAGCGATTTACGACTTGAGCGGTCGGCGCTTGCAGGCCATTCCGCAACGCGGCGTCTACATCGTGAATGGGAAGAAGTATATACGATAACGAATACTTGTCGGCTTGGCTTAGTTGCTAAAACAATGTCAAGCCGACAACTTATACCCATTAAATAAGATGGCTTATGAAAAACGTTTTACTTATCATCGCTTTGGCGCTCTTCGGCTTTCGCGCCGCAGCACAACAATATCGCCCTTTCGTAGAAGAGGGAAAGACGTGGCGGGTAGCCTCCCTCATTCCGCTAAATGATGACCCGGCGTATCCCGTAGAACACGAATATTACTTTATGAAAGGTGATACCATCGTGGCCGGTAAGACTTGGAAGAAAGTATATCACACCTCCTCCAGTAAGTTTGACTTCTTGGTGCGCGAAGAAAACAAGCGTGTCTATTACGCCCCTTATCCCGGGCGCGAAGAGTTGATGTATGATTTTAATGTTGCTGTGGGCGATACGGTCGCCTATCGTGATATTCGCGGGTTCTATAATGGAGATACGGCTGAGAATTATGAAAAGTATTGTCGTAATTGGGATTCTATTGCTGTCGTAGCTACCAATGAAGTGAAAGATAAAACCGGCCACGCCTATCGTAGCTATAATCTGTATCGAAAATGGACTTATAATTACGACGATCCGGAAGACTATAATAAGAGTGTTGAAATTGGATATGCCAGAGAAGCCTGGATTGAATGTCTGGGGAGCACGGGCAATGCCTTTGAGCACGCTATCACCACCACTTGGCTCATTGGTTCGCGCCGACACGTCTTAGAGGAATGTTCCGTTGGCGATGAAATTTTGTATCATCACGACTTGAGCGGCATTACCGCGCCAAAGCTTGATGCGACCGATAAGGCGGCTATTTACGACTTGAGCGGCCGGCGCTTGCAGGCCATCCCGCAGCGCGGCGTCTATATCGTGAATGGGAAGAAGTATGTACGATAAGACGTAGATCTTTTTAAGGCGGTCGGGGAGCAAGACTTCTCGACCGCCTTATATATAATGGTGTGGCAAAGGGAATAGTCTTTTGCCTTTTTGTCTATCCGGCCGTCTTCTTGAAGGGAGATAGTCGGTCGAGATCCTTTAAAGCTTATCGCGCAAAGTTGTTTGAGGAGGCTTTGATAGATCCTTGCATCCTCAGTCGCGTGCAAGACCTTAGATGATTGACGGACTTTAGGGCTTTTTGACGCTTCCTTAAGAGGGCGTTACCCACGCCTTTCGCTTGAAAAAGAATGCGTTTTGTTTTGCAATACTCCGCCCTTACGCTATCTTTGCACACTATTATTATTAGACGAAAAATAAACAGCTGTATGAAGTTTACCGAACGCCCCAATTTAGACCTATCTAAAGTGAATGAGGAAGTTTTAGCCGATTGGCTGCAACAAGACCTGTTTCACAAAAGCATAAGCTCCCGCGAGGGAAAACCCGACTATGTCTTTTATGATGGCCCCCCCTCAGCTAACGGCCACCCGGGCATCCATCACGTGATGGCTCGTACGATCAAAGACCTCTTCTGTCGTTATAAGACGATGCAAGGCTATCGCGTGGAGCGCAAAGCCGGATGGGATACGCACGGCCTCCCCGTAGAGCTTGGCGTAGAGAAGGACTTGGGCATCACGAAAGTAGACATCGGTAAGAAGATCAGCATCGGAGAATACAATGCCCAATGCCGTAAGAACGTGATGAAGTTTACCCGCGAATGGGAAGACTTGACCGACAAGATGGGCTATTGGGTAGATATGAAGCACCCTTATATCACATATGAAACCAGCTATATCGAAAGTCTTTGGTGGCTATTGAAAGAACTCCATAAGAAGGGCTTGCTGTATAAAGGCTATACGATCCAGCCCTATTCGCCCGCTGCCGGTACGGGCTTGTCCAGTCACGAATTGAACTTGCCCGGCTGCTACCGCGACGTGAAAGATACGACGGTCGTAGCACAGTTTGCGATTAGCGATCCCAAACCCGAGATGACGGCTTGGGGCAAGCCCTATTTTATTGCGTGGACGACTACGCCGTGGACGCTTGCCAGCAATACGGCGCTTTGCGTAGGCCCGAAGATTGATTATGTCTGTGTGCAGACTTACAACCCTTACACGGGCGAGAAGATTTCCGTAGTGATGGCGGAGGCGCGCCTAAGTGCTTACTTCAATCCTGAAGGCGCTACGGCGGATATGGAGACTTACAAGAAAGGCGATAAGGTGCTGCCGTATCGCGTAGTAGGTCGCTGGACGGGCCGCGAACTTGAAAATATGCACTATGAGCAACTCTTCCCCTACGTTCGCCCTTATGGCGAGGGAGAGCCCTTCCGCGTCATCTTAGGCGACTATGTAAGTACGGAGGATGGTACGGGCATTGTGCATATTGCGCCGACTTTTGGTGCAGACGACGCACTTGTGGCGAAGAAGGCCGGCGTCCCCGGATTGCAAATGATTACGAAGAAAGGAAAGTTTGCGCCGATGGTCGACCTGCAAGGCCGCTTCTTCCGTATAGAAGACTTGGACGAAGAGTTTGTGAAGACTCACGTTAACGTAGAGGCCTATGGCCCTTACGCCGGCCGCTACGTAAAGAACGCTTACGATAGTACGCTGACCGACAAAGACGAAACGCTCGACGTATCGATTTGTATGGATATGAAGCAGGAGGGCAAGGCATTTAATATTGCAAAACATGCACATAGTTATCCGCACTGCTGGCGCACGGATAAGCCCGGTTTGTATTATCCTTTGGATAGCTGGTTTATCCGGAGTACTGCCGCTAAGGAGCGGATG
>JABZGO010000055.1 GCA_015259305.1 Alloprevotella tannerae
TCCTTACACAATGAAGACATTATTCAGCAGTTGGATTTACATTATAACGACTTTGTTTTTGTAGAAAAAGCTGGCGAAATCATTCCGCAAATCGTTGGTGTAGACAAAGATGCACGCAATGAGTCTTTAGGCGATAAAGTACAATTCATTACGCAGTGTCCGGAATGCGGAACTCACTTGGTTAGATTTCCAAACGAAGCTGCAACATATTGCCCTAATGATGCTACTTGCCCTCCGCAAATAAAAGGCCGGATTGAGCATTTCATTAGTCGTGATGCGATGGATATTAATTCGCTCGGCCCGGAAACGATTGACAACTATTACGAGCGAGGGTTGATTCACGACATCGCAGATCTATACAAGTTACGCATAGAGGATTTGGCTGGCAGTGATGCTACGCGTTTGAAGTCCGCTCGTAAAATAATTGAAGGTATAGAGAAGAGTAAGTCTACCCCATTCGATCGCGTACTTTATGCCTTGGGCATTCGCTTTGTTGGAAAAGTCGTAGCAAAAACGTTGGCGGCCTATTTCCACTCTATGGATGCCCTGCAAGCAGCTACGTTAGAAGATCTGCTCCAAGTGGAAGGTGTGGGACAAACTATTGCAGAGAATGTGCGCCAATGGTTTATGAGTCCAACTAATCTCCAAATATTAGATCGCCTGACTGTTGCCGGCTTGCAAATGACAGCCGATGTATCTCGCCAAGTTTCTAACAGACTCGCTGGCAAAAGCATTGTAATCAGCGGAACTTTCACACAACATAGTAGAGAAGAATATAAAGCTATCATAGAAGAGAATGGTGGTAAAAATGTAGGTAGCATCTCTAAAAAAACTGACTTTATTTTGGCCGGAGACAACATGGGTCCATCCAAACGAACGAAAGCCGAAGCCTTGGGCATACCGTTGCTACAAGAAGAGGCCTTTTTAGCTATGCTCGACGAAGAATCAACTACAGCAATCTAACCCTTTACAGCATAAAAACAAGAAAAATATGAATAGAAGCAATCCTTTCCAAGGCTTTGGAGTAGCATTGGCTACTCCGTTCAATTCGGACGGCAGCATAGACTTTGTTGCATTACGTTCCTTGGTAGATAATATTATTGTCGGTGGAGTCGATTTTATCTGCGTCTTAGGGACGACAGCCGAAACGCCTACACTAACCGAAGAAGAAAAATTAGAGATACGACGTGTCGTTGTTGAAGTCAATCAAGAGCGCGTACCACTCCTGCTTGGAGCCGGAAATAATTCCACGCAAGCCGTTTGTCGCCAACTGAGAGAAGATAATTTTGAAGGCTTTAGCGGACTATTGATGGTCTGTCCCTTTTATAACAAACCCACGCAAGAGGGATTGTATCAACACTTTAAAAAAATCAGCGAAGAAAGTCCACTCCCGATTGTCCTATATAACATCCCCGGGCGAACCGGCGTCAATCTGCAAGCAGCAACAACGCTGCGCTTAGCTAACGAATGTCCGAACATTGTGGCCATAAAAGAAGCTAGTGGGATCATCTCTCAAATTGAAGAAATCGTAGAGAATGCTCCCGATGGCTTTGATGTATTTAGTGGAGACGATGCCATTACCTTCGAACTCCTTACGATTGGAGCTAAAGGTGTTATTTCTGTTATTGGTAATGCTTATCCTGAAGAATTTGGTGCAATGGTCCATGCTGCCCAGGCAGGTGATTATACTTCTGCACTCAGTCTGCATCGACAATTTAGTAGATTATACAAGTTAATGTCAGTAGATGGAAATCCATCCGGCATTAAGGGACTTCTCTACATTCAAGGTAAAGCTGACAACATCGTACGCCTACCTTTAGTTCCCGTACGCGTAGAAACGCTCGAAGCAATCCGCCATTATGCAGAAGACTAACTCACAGCTACATATCACGAGGAAGTTAAACACTTGATGTAAACAGATTATCCCCAAGAAATCTGCCCACAGTTTCCGGAAAAATGCAATAGTCCAACTGTAAGATCAAAAATTCAAAAGCTTTGTAGCATCTTCAATTAAAAAAATCTGATTACCGCAATTTTCTACTGTGATGATACTTTTGTCCCCTCGTGAGAGTATGCTTATACTTCCGCGAGGGGACAAAAGTACTATCACGAAGGTACAAGTAATAAATTTGATTTGGTGCGCAAAAGTTGCATTATAAACTGCCAGTAATTAGATTTTGCTAATTCCCAGAGCAGTTTCCAACTCTAAACTTTACGTATTTACATTTCCTGCCAAAGAGTGAATGTTGATAATAAATTGTGGCAGTAAAGAAAAAATAATAACAGCTGAGTAATAACAAGAAAAAAGATAGCTCGTAAGAAATCCTTAGAGCTATCTTTTATACCATTGGTCATTATTGCATTTCATTTTCCTCTCGCATATCAATCTCTTGCCCATCTCTATCATAGAAAAGGTATTGAAGATAAGAGAGTTTCTGATTAGGAATGACCTGAATGTTAATTTTGTGCCTAAGTTGCCATTTCCGACGTAAAGATAATAGACCTTTATCCAAGTAGGCGGCAACAAAAGGATGCACGTGAAGTCGGATTTTTTTATAATTTAATTTATCTGCAAGCATTTGGATCTTCCCTTCCAAAGCATCTGTAAATAGAAGACTTGACTTAATCTTTCCGGTTCCTCCACAAGTCGGACAGGACTCTTCTACTTTTACGTCCATAGCAGGGCGTACGCGCTGGCGTGTGATTTGCATGAGGCCGAATTTGCTTAGCGGGAGAATATTGTGGCGAGCTCGGTCTTTTTTCATGTTTTCGACCATTCGCTCATAAAGCTTTTGGCGATTTTCAGCCAAATTCATATCTATAAAGTCAACGACAATGATACCTCCCATATCACGCAAACGCAATTGGCGTGCGAGTTCATCAGCCGCACCAAGGTTAACGTCTAACGCGTTTACTTCCTGCCCCTCAGGACTCTTTGATCGGTTACCACTATTCACATCAACCACGTGAAGCGCTTCAGTATGTTCAATGATAAGATAAGCGCCATGCTTATAAGTGATGGTGCGACCGAATGAAGTCTTAATTTGTTTTGTTACAGAAAAGTTATCAAAGATAGGAACCTTACCTTTGTATAACTTTACAATTTGTTGGCGATCAGGGGCTATAAGCCTAACATAATCTTGTACATCCTTATAGACGCTTTCATCGTCAACATAGATATTCTCGTAAGAAGGATTGAATAAGTCTCTTAAGAGAGCTACCGTTCGGCTCGTTTCTTCATAACAAAGCAAAGGAAACTTTGGCTGTGTCAGCGTCTTGTTCTTTTGAATCTTTGCTATAGCATCAGTCCATCGCTTCAGCAAGGTCTTCAACTCCAAGTCCAACTCTGCGACTCTCTTGCCTTCAGCTACCGTACGAATAATGCAACCAAATCCTTTCGGCTTGATGCTGGAAATTAATTGCTTCAATCTCGCACGCTCCTGCGCACTCTTAATTTTAGTAGAGACAGAAATCTTATCGCAGAAAGGTATTAAAACAATAAAACGTCCTGCAAAAGAAATTTCACAAGTAAGGCGAGGTCCTTTTGTTGAAATAGGCTCTTTAGCTATTTGTACAAGTACTTCTTGACCTGGCTTTAGTGTGTTCTGTATACTTCCGTCTTTTTCTAAATCTGATTGTCCGGATGCTTTTGTCAGGGGAAGATTTCCTTTCTTTCCATCCTGAATAAGTTGCAGATACTTTTCAAATGAACGGTAATGAATCCCTAGATCTAAATAGTGTAGAAAAGCATCCCGCTCATGTCCAACGTTCACGAAGCAAGCATTTAAACCCGGCATTATTTTCTTAACCTTAGCCAGGTAGATGTTGCCTACTGAGAAACTTTCTTCTTTACCCTCCTGTTGGAACTCTACAAGACGCTTGTCCTCAAGAAGAGCAATAGAAATTTCCTTCGGCTGTACATTTACTATTACTTCGCTTGTCATAAAATAATTAATTACTCCCCCAATCTAAACGATATGAAATAGTCCAGTTAAAGTCTTTAGATTGGATGATTAAAATGAGAATTGAGAATTGAGAAACAGGCCGTATTTTCGGTTTCTCCTCAAATTCGTTTCCAATTTTTCAATTCCCAATTCAGAAAGTACAGAGAGCTTATTTGCTCTTATGTCTGTTCTTTCTCAGTCTTTTCTTGCGCTTATGCGTTGACATCTTGTGTCTTTTTTTCTTTTTTCCGCTTGGCATAGTTCTTTTATTTTAGTGTTGAAAACTGTGAATTATCTATTCCATATCACCCATTGAGCTTGGAAATAGATTGCAAAAATGATTTAGCCGGTTTAAAGGCTGGTATATTATGCTCAGGAATGATCAACGTGGTATTCTTTGAAATATTGCGAGCTGTCTTTTCTGCTCTTTTCTTCAAGATAAAACTACCAAATCCCCTCAAATACACATTTTGCTCTCTATCCAATGAATCTTTTACACTATTCATAAAGGCCTCGACGGTCGTTAGAACAGTAACACGGTCTATTCCGGTTTTCTTTGCTATCTCATTGACAATATCAGCTTTAGTCATCTTCTGATCTTAATAATTAGTTAAACTTCTTTTGAAAGCGAGTGCAAAGATATAATTTACAAATGGTTTATGGAAATGTGGTAAGCGGTTTTTAGGGTTTCAGTGGTATTTTATTGATGCGACGCTCGTGTCTACCCCCTTCAAAAGGTGTATTGAAGAACTTATCCATAATCTTTTCTGCTGTTTTGTTGTCTATAAAACGCCCCGGCATACACAGTACATTTGCATCATTATGCTGTCTGCAAAGACCTGCGACCTCTTCATTCCATGCAAGGGCTGCACGAATAGATTGATGCTTATTTAAGGTCATCGAAATACCCTCTCCAGAACCGCAGATAGCTATACCTTTTTCTACTTCACCGTTCTCTAACCCTTCTGCTAAAGCGTGAGCGAAATCAGGATAATCACAACTCATTGTGCTATAAGTACCATAATCTTTGTAGGTAATACCTTTTTTCTCAAGGTACTGTATTACAAACTGCTTAAGTTCAAAACCTGCGTGGTCACAAGCCAATCCTATTGTTGTATTCATTGTCTTATATAATTAAATTCTTGCTACTATGATGATATCTTGGCATTGTTCAATACCATTAATCATTACGAACTTCAACAAACCTAAACATTCAAGCCTAATTCATCTTGAACGTTTCTTATTAGAATAAGATAACTGGTCATTGAACATTCATAAAATAACAGCAAATTATGCCTGAATGATTTCCTCTGAAATTTTATTGAGGGCTATAACGAACTCTTCCCGAAGCTTATGATAAAATGTGCGTTCGCGGCCTTTTTCTGTGTGGCTAATACGAGAGACTAAGTCTGAATAGGTCGATAACGTCTGCGTCATAAGCACTGCAATCTTCTTTTCATCTGCCTGATGACACATACTTAATGTAACACAATCTGCAAAAAGTTCACTAAAGGCCTTTTTGATATCCTTTTTCAGTTTTCTTCTACTACTCATAATTGTATTTATAAGATTTGCGCCTGTAGATGTATCTCTACAGGCGCAAGAATTTATTGTTTAATCATGCGGTTTAATGATCTCCATCCCCTTCAAAATAGCTTGTTCATTTGTCGGCAAGAGATGCCAGTGGCGCTCAGGAAGTGTCTTCTTTAAAGCTTTCATTACACCTTCTAACTGAACAATCGGATGAATTTTCAACAATCCACCAAGAACAATCATATTGAACGTCTTCATCATTTTCAATTCAGCCGCAGTATTCATTGCATCAATACAATAGATATTGATATCTGTACGTGTTGGCTTTTTGATAATGCCAAAGCTATCATAGATTATAGTCCCACCTGGTTTAACCTTATTTTCAAACTTTTCAAGTGAAGGCTGATTGAGGACAATAGCTGTATCAAACTCACTCAAAATGGGAGAAGATATTGGATCGTCACTCACAATTACAGTAACATTTGCAGTACCTCCGCGTTGCTCAGGGCCATACGCAGGCATCCAACTTACTTCTTTTCCTTCCATCAGACCGGCATAAGCTAAGATCTTGCCCATTGACAACACACCTTGGCCACCAAAGCCGGCGATAATTATTTCTTGTGTCATAATTGTCTTTTCTTTTTAATCCTTAACCTTAAGATCGCCAAGTTTGTAATATTCACACATATTCTCTTCCATCCATTTATTAGCATTTGCCGGAGTCATCTTCCAGCCAGAAGAGCAAGTTGCAACAAATTCAACGAGATTAGAGCCCTTACCATTCATAGAGTTCTCAAAAGCCTTTCTTAATGCTTTCTTGGCTTTGCGAATAGCAGCTACAGTCTCTACGCTTTGACGCGTTACATAAGCTGTTCCTTCTAATTGTGCTGCGATATCAGAAATCTTCAAAGGATATCCGTGCAATTGAGGATCGCGGCCATAAGGACAGGTTGCAGTTTTCATTCCCACTAATGTGGTAGGCGCCATCTGGCCCCCAGTCATACCATAGATAGCATTGTTTACGAAAATAATGGTTATATTTTCGCCGCGATTGAGTGCGTGTATTGTTTCTGCTGTACCAATACAAGCCATATCACCATCACCTTGATAGGTAAAGACTAAACGGTCTGGCCACAAACGTTTACAAGCTGTAGCTAATGCTGGAGCTCTACCATGTGCAGATTCCTGCCAATCAATATCTATATAGCGATAGGCAAAGACAGCACAACCTACTGGGCTAATGCCTATAGACTTTTCTTCCATGCCCATTTCCGCAATTACTTCTGCCACCAATTTATGAACAACGCCATGCGAGCAGCCTGGGCAGTAGTGCATTGTTACGTCGTTCATCAGCTCTGGCTTCTGAGCGACCATATGTTGCGGCTGCAATATTTCTTCTCTTGTCATGATTATTTTTAATTTAATGGGAGCGGTGACGATGTTTTACATCATTCGCATTTCTTATCATTGAAGGATAACGTAAAATGACCTCAGCCATTTTTATTAAAACAGCTAGGATACCAACGCCATAGCTCCAGACAAGGTAGGTATGAGTTTTCGAAATCAGAATCCCTACCATAGCTACAATAGCCAATAGGATGAATATAGCGTTTAGGATATTCCGAATATGGAGTAACTTTCCACCCTTTATTCTTGTAGCATTCTCTTCTTTCTCTTCCGTTTGATTCAAACGCTCCAAAAATTCCTTATCTTTTTCTGTCAACATTTTATTTACGCATCTTATTAAGTGCATCTACGATTTCGTCCGGACTCGGAACAATACCTCCAAGACGACCGAAATGTTCGACGGGAATAGAATACTCAACAGCCGCGCGAACATCAAAAATCATTTGACCGGCATTAATTTCCATAACGAGCATACCTTTAACTTGCTTGCTGAGCTCTTTCAAGCGCTTTGTTGGGAAAGGCCAAAGTGTAATCGGGCGAAATAAACCAACCTTAACACCTTGTGCACGCAAGATATCCATAGCCTTACGAGAGATACGAGAAGCGGAACCAAAAGCAACGATTATATATTCAGCATCATCACAGTGAATCTCCTCATAACGAACCTCTTTCTCTGCACATTCTGCATATTTCTTTTGGAGTGCAATGTTGCGTTGCTCCATAACCGCAGAATCCAACTCAAGCGATGTGATATAGTTTGGTTGTCGATTTTTCAAACCATGACCATTGGCTGCCCAAGGGCACTCTTTGGCAATTTCCTCTTCAGTCCTGCGTGGCTTTTGCGGAGGAAGAACAACTTTTTCCATCATTTGACCAATCACACCATCAGACAGAATCATAGCCGGATTACGATAGCGGAACGCCAAGGTAAATGCTAAGTCTACGAAGTCAGCCATCTCTTGAACGGAGTTTGGAGCTAACACAATCGTATTATAGTCTCCGTTACCACCACCACGAGTAGATTGATTATAGTCACTTTGTGAAGGCTGGATAGTGCCAAGGCCCGGGCCACCACGTTGTACACTGACGATAACGCAAGGCACTTCAGCACCAGCCATATAGGTAATACCCTCTTGCATCAAAGCTACACCAGGACTAGATGATGATGTTAGCACTCGCTTACCGGTACCACCACCACCATAAAGCATATTAATTGCAGCCACTTCGCTTTCAGCTTGCAATACAACCATACCGGTTGTTTCCCAAGGCTTTAGTTGTGCTAGTGTTTCCAGTACTTCTGATTGCGGTGTAATTGGGTATCCGAAATAGCCATCACAACCACAAAGAATCGTTGCATGTGCTATGGCCTCATTACCCTTCATTAAGACTACATTGCTATTGTCTGCCATAAGTCAATCCTCCTTTTTTCTATAAACAGTAATACATCCATCGGGACATACGACAGCACAACTTGTGCAACCTGTACAAATTTCCCAATTCGTTTGCTGACAAAATGCATAGCCTTTGTGGTTAACTTCTCCAGCAACCAAGGATAAGCATTTTACGGGACAAGCCACAATGCATAAGCTGCATCCCTTACAGCGCTCTTCGTCTATGACGACGGCTCCTCTTATTTTACCCATAATTGTTATGTTAAGTAATTATTGATTATACATATCTTTGTTGTAAAACTGCATAATATCTTCGAGCATTTTTCGAGACTCGACAGCAGGCGAATTCTCATCCAGCTGTTCTGAGCGTAAGAAGTCGGAGATTGCTTTTCCCCAATTTCCCAATTTCATTTGTGCCTTTCCACTCAAATAATACAAAAATGCATCTTCTGAAGTTTGCTTTAGTGCTACTGAAAGTCGAGCTAAAGCTAGTTCAACTTCCCCTGACTCTATCATCCGATTGATGTCTGAATAATTTTCTTGCATAAAGAGTATAGGCTCGTGTTTTGAGCAAAGTTACAAGTAAAAAATGAACGCAACAATATCAAGAGTTTTTTTCTCTCTTTTATGTGTTAAAAAAACACAACACATACACAACTCTATAACAAGTGTGCATTACAAAAATTGCAAATGATAAGATTTTTTGTGGCTTTTCGGCATTTCGGCACAATGGTTTTACTATAGTTCTTTGTTGATTATAAAAGAATATACTTGAACACCTACCAGGAATTAGAGAAGAATCTATCACAAAATTATGATATCTATCTGGGCAAATCAAAGCACTTTTTTTGTGCCTTACAATGATCTATTTGGTAAAAAGTATCACATATTTTCTTCTACTCTCTTCACGTAAGTACATGCGTCTCATCACGAAAGAACCTTTGTACCACTGTCGAGGGAGAAATCTATTATCACGAGAAAAACGTACATAAGCAAAAAGCTGAGGAGCTATAATATGACTTGCTACTCGTATTCTGAAGCTTACAGATTGATTATCGGTAATTTATTAAGAATTCTACGAATTGACTGGGGAGCTATTTGATATAGAGGTGCGCTTATGTAAAAAGTAAAAAAACGCGATAGTACGAGA
>JABZGO010000056.1 GCA_015259305.1 Alloprevotella tannerae
AATGTCGCGATTCGCTCTTCTCTCGCCTTTATCGAGCATATGAAAATGACCCTAATCTCGTTTTCCATCTCAAAAAGCAGGGGCGTATGCATCCGGCCATAGCCGACTTCCCCGGCAGTTTCTTTTATGCCAATCTGCTTTCACCCGTCCCCTGCCCTCATCAGGAGCAAAGCCTCCCTTATTGCGTTTATGAAGATCCATTAGAGACCATCATAGCCCAACATCGGATCGCCTTTTTTGCCGCTTCGCCTAAAGCACAAAGCGTTTCGGAAAAAACAAATCAAACGGAGGCTTCGTTCATCATACACTTGGTAAAAACGATCAAGCAGTTATATCATAAAAACAACTTGCCTTTCAGCAAGGATACGATAGGAATCATCGTCCCTTATCGCAATCAGATTGCTTTAATTAAGGCGCAACTGGAAGATGATCATACGGTCGACACGGTAGAGCGCTATCAGGGCAGCGAACGCCCCATTATTATCTACGGATTTACGGTGCATCGCCAAGCGCAACTAAACTTTCTGACCGCAAATCGGTTTGAAGAAAACGGAGCGTTGATAGATCGAAAGCTCAACGTGGCTTTGACGCGGGCTAAAGAGCAACTTTTCCTTGTGGGCAATCCACAACTCTTAGAGCGAGATAAAGTTTTCCGCCAATTGTTAGCCTTTTGCAAAGATAAGGAGGCTTATTTTTCTGCTGACAACTCTTGACGCAGGCGCTCAATCACAAGATAGGCCATTCTTAGTCCGAAACTGGCTGTAATATGCATCAATGAGCCGTTCGTACGTTCCTCATCGAGTAGCGTTTCTTTGTTTTCTAATACTTCATCGCTAAAGACGCAAGGAAACTTCACAGCGGGAAAATCTTTTTCACGGCGAAATTTTCTACGCAAAGCTGCAGCCAGTGGGCAGCCAAACACTTTCCAAAATTCGGCCACTTTGATTCTACCGGGATCCGACTTTCTGGCTGCACCCATTGACGAGATTAAATAGGCCTTCGATCGACTGGCTTGCAAGATCAACTCAGCTTTATCCGACAGACTATCAATAGCATCTACGACGAAGTCATATTGATTCAAGTCAAACAAATGAGCGTTAGCCTTCGAGTAGGTTTCGCAAAAGGTTTCGATGTGCGCCGCAGGATTGATCTCCAACAAGCGTTCCTTTAGGACGGCTACTTTCTTGCGCCCCACTGTAACAGACGTAGCCATAGCCTGTCTATTTATATTGGAGGGGTTTATACGATCAAAATCAACCAAGGTAATGTGGCTTAAGCCCGTACGCACAAGACTTTCTACGCACCAGCTCCCCACTCCGCCTATCCCAAAAATGATCAAGCGTTTTTGAGATAGCAACTGCATAAAATCACGCCCCAGCAGCAACCTGCTACGCAAAAATATATCTTGATGAGTCTCCATAACAAGCCGCAAAATTAATCGCCGAATGCGCTTTTTCCAAACATTCTTTCCCATAATCTGCCTAACGATGTCTTACAGCGCACTTCATCGCACGCATAAGAGCGAAATAAGTCGCATACATCAGACTTACAGCTAATACGTTCATCACCTAAATTGCCCAAAAATCGTTCAGAGCGAAAGAGTAAGAATAGCGGCGCCCCCTATACAATCCTTACACAGTTTTTCTTAACCGAAATCATATGATTTTCCTCTCATCAAATCGGCCACGTAAGATCTTTTGTCCACAATTCCCTATCGTTTGCTGCCGTCAAACGATAGTTTGGTCGCAGCAAACAATGATTTGCTCCCGGCAAACGATGGTTTGCTGCCGGCAAACAATAGAAACGTTTGATGATAGAAGACCATCATAGAAGAAGAAAAGCCTTATTTTCAAGTCTTCTACTAGGCATCCTGCCACTTACAGACGTCTGCAACGTTAAAAGCCTCCATTTATTTTGTCATATAAAATGAGAATTTATATCTTTGCCGCGTAAACCAATAAAAAGAAAGCGCCTATTGAAGTAACATTACACAAACCAACAGTATTAAGTAATGATACAACTACGCACCTGCGCAGATGATGAGCTCATAAAATTATATGAGGCCGGTGAGGATGAAGCTTTCGATGTCTTATTGACACGTTATAAAGACAGGCTTTACACGTACATTCTATTTATCGTCAAAAACTCCGACATTGCGGACGATCTTTTTCAAGAAACGTTCGTAAGAGTGATTATGACGATCCGTCAACACAAATATAAAGCTACAGGAAAGTTTTATGCTTGGCTGACGCGCATAGCTCATAATTTGATTATCGACCAATTTCGAACCGAACGCAGCGAAGGGCTCGTTTATGATGAAGAACAGAGTAACAATATCTTCAACAACGCACACCTTTCTGATGCCTCCATTGAGCACCAATTGGCCAATGAGCAGACGTTTACCGACGTTTGCCGCCTAATGAATCATCTACCCGACACGCAACGGGAGGTTGTGTATATGCGTTACTATCAAAACCTTTCCTTCAAGGAAATTGCGGATCAGATTGGCGTAAGTATTAACACAGCCTTAGGGCGTATGCGCTATGCTGTCTTGAATATGCGGAAGATGGCCAAGGATAATGATATAAATTTGTCGATTTCCTAATCGACAACCAAGTTATAATCACCCCGCATATATAATATTGTAGGATGGACAGCGCAGATAAGCAAGCCCAACCGGCACTGCGTGGTGTATAAAGTAAAAACGGCGTCGAAGCAAACACACTCAACAATTATTCTTATGAAGAAATTGCTTTTCTCAATCTTAGCCGCCTTAGGTCTGTTTGCAAATGCACAGGCTCAAAGCGAAGTAGAAGTCTTAGAACCACAAGCGTTTATCGAACGCGCCAAAGCTGATACGAGCGCTATTATTTTAGACGTTCGCCAACCGGAAGAATTTGCCGAAGGCCATTTGGCGCAAGCGATCAATTTGGATTGGTTGAATCAAACGGTTTTCATAAATGGCTTAGCCAAACTCAATAAGCAAAAGACTTATTACGTCTATTGTCGGAGCGGACGTCGTAGTCAGGCGGCTGCCGAAAAACTCAAAGCTGAGGGCTTTCAAGTGATCGACTTGAAAGGTGGCTATCTGCATTGGGTAGAAGCCGGAATGCCCATAGTAAAATAAAGCACGCCGAGATAGCGTGCCTTATTTACTATTGCCTAAATCGATCTGCGAAAGTTACTTATAGACTTTCGATCAACAACCATACATTCAAAATCGTCACAATCACAGCCAAGGAATAGAGAAATACTGTATTCCAAGGCTTATTGGCGTATTTACCCATCACGCGCTTTGAAGAAGTCAGGCTAACTTGAAGAAAGACCGTGAAGGGGAGCTGTATGCTTAATATCATTTGGGAAACAAGTAACCCTTGGAAGGGATTTCCTATAAAATAGATCATTACGAGGGCGGCCACGAGCGAAATAAGAATGCCATACATTGAGTACTTAGAAGTAGAATCATAGGCTTCGCCAAACAATCCGGAAAAGATACTGCCCGCAGCCATACCACTCGTAATCGTACTTGCGATGCCGGCCAACAAGAGTGCGATGGCAAAGATCGTCGCCGCGTTTGAACCCAACAATGGATACAATAAGGCCTGCGCTTGCGAGAGCTCCTCGACGACCGTCCCATTGTTGTAAAACGTTGTCGCGGCTAAAAGAATCATAGCGCTGTTGATCGCCCACCCGATTACCATAGAAAATAATGTATCGAAGAACTCGTATTTCAAAGCCTTCTTAATGCGCGCCTCGCCTTTGAGATGGATCGCACGACTTTGAATTACCTCTGAATGCAAAAAGAGATTGTGCGGCATAACTACGGCTCCCAGCACACTCATGATAATTAAAAGCGACCCCTGTGGCACAGAAGGAACTGTCCAGCCAACGATAGCTGCCGGCCAATCTATCTTTACCAAAAACAATTCATAGATAAACGACAAACCTATGATCGAAACGAAAGTGATAATCACACGTTCCACACGCCGATAAGAGTTTGTAAACAGCATAATGACCACAGCTACGGTCACCATAAGAGATCCTATAATAATCGGTATGCCAAAAAGCATCTGTAAGGCTATCGCGCTGCCCAGAATCTCAGCCAAAGAAGTCGAAATACTGGCTAAAATAGCACTCATTATTATAGGTCTACCGATCCATTTTGGGGCATATTTTTCAGCAGATTCGCTTAAGCACAATCCGGTTACGATCCCCAAGTGCGCCACATTGTGTTGCAAGGCGATCAACATAATCGTAGAGAGCGTAACGACCCACAACAAAGTATAGCCGAACGTAGATCCGGCCGCGAAATTGCTTGCCCAGTTGCCGGGATCAATAAACCCTACTGTAACCAACAAACCCGGGCCGATATAGCGAAAGATATCCAAGCCGCCCCACGATTCTTTTTTTCCTGGCGGTTGAGATGATGATTCTGCCGATGAGCTTTGCGAAGCGGCTGATTGCTTTTGCTGCTGTGTTTTATCTGTTTGCATTTTTCTATCTCTGAATAAGCCGTCCAAATATACAAATAAGCGACAACGGAGCAATGGATTTCCGCTATCGCTTATTCGTTATTGTCTATGTAAGTCTAAACCGGAGCGATTAAGCGCCCATCTCGCCCTTGAGCTGTTCAACCCAAGCGTTGATGCGCTCTTCAGTTTTGTCGCTTTCGTTGTCTTCGTCGATCGCCAAACCAACAAATTTGCCGTCTACGACTGAAGCTGATTCGTCGAAAGTATAGCCATCGGTTGCTACCATTCCGATAAACGATGCACCGGTTCCTTGTATGTCATTATAAATATCGCCCAACGCACCGCAGAACGTATCAGGATAAGATGCAGAGTCGCCACAGCCGAAGAAAGCCACTTGTTTTCCCGACAAGTCTAAGCCTTTCAGCACGTCTACTCCATCATACCAATCATCTTGCAAGTCGCCGGCGCCCCAAGTAGAGCTTCCGAGTAGCAACACATCATAAGCTGCAACAGCATCTGCGTTCAATTCGCTTACTTCGTGTACATCGCCATCAGCAAGGCCTAATTTTTCAGCGATCGTTTTTGCAACAGATTCTGTATTACCTGTTGTTGAGCCGTAAAAAATTCCAATCTTCTTCATTGTTGTATCTATTATTTTTAAACGTTGCAAAGTTATAGTCGACGCTATCTTTCTGCAATACCTAATAATAGTGATTTAAGCTGACTGAAATCTTCTTTTCGCTGTGCGTACCTACCTATTTAAAGCGGTTTTTACCGCAAATAAGGGTTATATGCCCGTTCTTCTTCAATGCTCGTTGCATCTCCGTGACCGGGATACACGTTTACATCCGCAGGAAGCGTAAGTATTTTTGTCTTTAAATTGTCTATGAGCGCGGCCCCATCACCATAAGGGAAATCGAATCGGCCTATTTCATGCTTAAATAAGCTATCGCCACTGAATAAGGCTTTTTCAGCCCGGCAATAGAAGCATACGCCGCCCGGAGAATGGCCGGGCGTCTCGATAATCTCAAGCATGTGGTTGCCAAACTTTATCTCATCTCGTCCGGTAAAGACTTTGCCGAGCGGAGGGACAACTACCGAAATATTTCGATGCAAAAACATCGCTACTTGTCCGCTTACATCACGATAAAGGGCCACTTCCTGCTCATGCATCTCCGGTTTTACGCCATAGGTGCTGTATACAAATTGATCACCAAAGACATGATCAAAATGACTGTGCGTATGCAAGAGGTGTTTCACCTGTATGCCTTCGGCGGCAATGTAATCGCGCAGAGCTTCCTCCTCTTCCGGCATCAGCGCACCGCAATCTATGATGACGCCTTCCGACGTCTCATCGTGCAAGACGTAGCAGTTTTCTTGCACCATATTAAATATAAAGCGTTTAATCTTTAGCATAGCGTGACATAAACCACCTTTTTGGTGGCAAAGAAAGGTTCTTCAAAATAGTTACTCAAATCCCACACTTCTGACTTCTTTTTATAGTGTTGCAACTCTTCGGTCAATTCTCCGCCTTTCAAGCAAACGAGGCCGTTGGGCAAGGCATTGCGCTGTGTCTTACTGATATTTTTGCGCACCAACTTCTCCATATCCGGCAATGGCATTACTGCTCGACTGACGATGAAGTCAAATTTTTGCTTTTCCTCAATGACGTTTCTGTGGAAGGCTTTCACGTTCTGCAAATGCAGGGATTCGATGACAGCCGATGCCACTTTGATTTTCTTACCAATGCTATCCAGCAATGTAAATCGCACTTCCGGAAAGAGAATGGCCAAAGGGATACCGGGAAATCCACCGCCTGTGCCCATATCCATCACTTCCGTTTCCGGACGAAAGCGCAGGGCCTTCGCAATGCCCAGCGAATGGAGTACGTGGTGCTCATATAAATTGTCTATGTCTTTTCTGGAAATGACGTTGATCTTGCTATTCCAATCATGATACAAAGCATCGAGCTGCTCAAACTGCGCTCTTTGTTCTGCCGTCAGAGATGGGAAATACTTAAATATAATATCTACAGCATTCATGTCGGCGAAGTTACGCCAAAGCCCCGACTTTACAAAAGGATTAAGGGATGTTTTGGGCCTATGGGCCTTAAAACCTCGTTTCTATCCGGAGCTGGTGAAGCATAGAACCAAACTTAAACTGCTCCAGTGCCACAAGTCGAGAAGAAATATGCAAAAAGAGAGCCACACAAAGCCGAACGCGACAACACAAACACGGAATTTGACAACGCCCAACGCGTTACTTGCACACGCAGAGCGCTACCTCTCCATCTTCGCTCGTGAGCGTAAACTTGTACGATCGTGAGAGTACATCCTTGCGCTCGTGAGAAAAAAGGCTTACGCTCGTGATGAAAAGCCTAACCAACGCGTCGGAGGCAGCGTAAAATCAAAGTATTTGCAGTTTTCATCGCGTTCGAATAGCTTCAAATCTTTGTTTCGCATAGCGCTATAAGTCTTGCGCCCGAAGCGCGAGCAACGCTGTGTGCGCATAGCAAAAATAAGACCTATCATTTTCAAATGAATATCAACAGAATACTTACCCCTCGGGGGCAACTTAAAAAAGTCGGTGCAGTAGGCAGAAAATAATCAATCTAATCACACTAAAAGCGAAAAAAAATCGTTTCATAGTTGAGTAATCACGCTATAAAGTTATCGTCTATGACAGAACCTCTACTTACACGAACGAGTCCAAAGGAGGAAACATTAGAATTTCTTCGCCAATTTGCTCGTCGCTTCAGACCAGAACCCATAGAGACCTCAACAAAGTCAGACTTATCGCTCAACTAATTTGTACTTAAAGCGGCTCGAAATTGGCCGCGAACCACAAGAATTGAGTCTTTTTGACGTCTTTCGCTTAATTGCTGCCTTATTTTATAGGAAATAGCGCTGCAAAAGCATATTTTCGTGCAACATCCTAAGGAAGTTTCAAGCGAAACATCTTGTTTTTTGTAATTTTGCACGCAATAAACAAACTCACGACTCATATATGATCAAGCAGATTTGCCGAACTATCCTCTATAAATGGTTGGGCTGGACAGCAGATGTAACTTTGCCGATACCGGACAAGTGCATCTTTGCCGTAGCTCCGCATACGAGTAACCTAGATTTTATCATAGGCGAGCTGTATATCAGGACTACCGGAAAAAAAGCATCGTTTTTGATGAAAAAAGATTGGTTCTTCTGGCCTTTAGGCTTGCTGCTTAAAGCCATTGGAGGCATCCCCGTAAACAGAAGCAAGCGTACGAGCCTGACTGATCAACTGGCGGCGGAGTTTAAGCACCGCCCTCATTGTCGCATTGCAGTCACGCCGGAAGGAACACGCTCTAAAGTGGAGCATTGGAAAAGAGGTTTTTATTATATTGCCCAAAAGGCCGACGTGCCTATCTTGCTCTTTGCGGTAGATTATCCGAACAAGCGAATTGTCTGCCACAAAGAGATCCGCCCGAGTGGCGACGAACAGCAAGACTTAAAAGAGATTATGGATTATTATCGCCCCTTTAAGGGCCGGCATCCGGAAAAATTTCAAGTAGAGTCCATTTAAAAAACTTCATCTTCACCCCTCATCATTCGAAAATATGCTTCGCTTGCGCACGATTCTTATCTCCTTACTCCTTTGCGCCAATTACGCGCAAGCACAAGATATAAACTCGCTCTTAAACGAATTTTTCACGTCCTACCATTTGAGCGGCTATCAACCATCTGCGCTTTACAGAATGGATAGCGCAAGAGTTGACGATGAAAATAAGGAAATTAGTGTCTACGCCAACGAAGCTTTTTGTGCGCAGCCCTTTACGCCTGCTTCCGTACGCAACATTTATAGTCGCTTGCAGCGGAAGTTGTATCAGCCATACAATACTTACAACATTTTTATCTTTAACACGAAGGGCGAAAACATAGAGCAACTGATTCCTAACCTTTACAGAGAAGGACAGATCGACGATGCGCGCAACTGGGGCTCAATCAATTACAAGGGCTACCCTTGGACTAAAAACGTGTCGGCCCCATATACGGTTTCGGCAGGACTACAAGGGCGCCATTTAATGGTATGGCCAAGCCACGGACGCTATTATAAAAACGATAGATGGCAATGGCAACGGCCCTATATCTACTGTACGACTGAAGATATCTTTACGCAATCTTTCGTTTACCCATTCTTGTTTCCTATGCTTGAGAAAGCGGGAGCTGTAGTTTATAGTCCGAGGGAACGAGATGTGCAATTTCGCGAAACGATTGTTGATAATGATAACCGGAATTTGGGAGGGACGTATACAGAAACTTATACTGCTAACGCGAAGTGGCAAACTGTGGCCGACTCGATCGGCTTTGCGCGTCCAGAAGGCTTGATTAACGACAGCATTTTCCCTTTTCGCTTGGGCACAGCTCGACAAGTAGTCGCCATAAAAGGACATACGAGCCTCTCAACCGCAACTTGGTCGCCCCGCATCCCACGTAAGGGAAACTATGCTGTGTATGTGTCTTACGCATCCTTGCCCAACAGCATCCCGGACGCACACTACACGGTTTATCATAAGGGCGGGCGCACGCAAATCAACGTTAACCAGCAGATGGGCGGGAGTACGTGGGTCTATCTCGGAACTTTCCCTTTCGATGAAGGGGAAAACCACTCCGGACGTGTGGTTTTAAGCAACCAAAGTAGCTATCGCGGCGTCGTTACTGCGGACGGCGTTCGCTTTGGAGGCGGCTTTGCGCAAGACGAACGCGGCACGGCGTTCACAAGTGGCCTTCCGCGCTTCTTAGAAGCAGCCCGCTATCAAGCACAATGGGCCGGCCTGCCCGATTCTCTCTTTAATACGGAAGCAGGATTCGATGATTATAAAGACGATCTACGTTGCAGGCCAAATCTCTTAAACTATTTCGCGGGCGGGAGCGACTATTTACCGGCACAGTCCGGAAAGCGCAT
>JABZGO010000057.1 GCA_015259305.1 Alloprevotella tannerae
TACGTATAGGAATATCGTGAAGTGCTGCTGTAATACAAGATTCGCAACCCACGTTCATCCATCTTAAGTCTCCTACAACGCAAATGATGCACATGTTTTCTTCAACGACCACAGTTCCATATTTTTTTAACTCCTCAACAATTTGCGTTAAGTGCATTTTATTGTCGATACTCAATGAAACGCCTACCTCAGAAGTAGTTACCATATCAATGCTGGTATTAAACGTCTCAAAGATTTCAAAAACTTTTCGCAAGAAACCCGTTGCAAGGAGCATTCGGCTAGATACAATCTTTACTGCTGTGATGTCGTCCTTAGCTGCGATGGATTTTATGACGTGAGGTATTAGTTCGTTGTCGATGATTGTGCCTTTTGCCGTTGGAGCCATAGTGTTGAGTAGCCTAACGGGTACACCAGCATATCGTGCAGGTTGAATACAGGTTGGATGTAAAATCTTCGCGCCAAAGTAGGCAAGTTCAGCCGCCTCTTCAAAGTTGAGGTGGCGTACCGCCACAGTTCCTTCAACCAATCGTGGGTCGTTGTTGTGCATGCCGTCTATGTCGGTCCAGATCTGTATTTCGTCTGCTTTCAAGGCAGCACCAATCAAAGACGCAGTATAATCAGAACCTCCACGTTGTAGGTTAGCAATCTCACCTGATGCATCACGTGCAATAAAACCTTGTGTTAAGTAAAGGTCACAATCTTTGTTTTCCTCCAACACCTCCAAAAGGTGAGTACGAATATAGTTCTGGTCAGGTTCTCCATTTTCAGCTAATCTCATAAAGTCTAATGCAGATATAAGGGCAACATTCACGCCCTGCTCTTGCAAATAGTTGGCTAGCATGTTTGTGCTGATAATTTCTCCCTGTGCTAAAATCGTACGATGAACAATTTCGCTATATTCAACACCTGAAAAAGTGTGGAGGTAGGTGAATTTATCATCTAAGAACTTTGTTGTTTTCTCCACCACATCAGCATTTTCATATAAAGTTGTTATGTGAGCATTATATTTTTTGCGTAATTGGTCGATAGCAATATGAGCAGCTTCAGGGTTATGCTTTTCGAAATAGTTTGAAATTTCAATGAGTGAATTCGTCGTACCCGACATTGCTGAAAGTACAACAATATTCTTCTTTTCTTTTGTTATTAGTTGGCAAACATCTTTCATTCGTGCTGATGTCCCAACAGAAGTTCCTCCAAATTTTAAAACTTTCATGTCCTGTAGCCTTGTCTTATTATTTCTCGTTATCAGATGTCTTTGAAATATTATAATTTTCGCCTACTTCGTATAGACGATTATTTTCACAGCGATAAACAATTCCAGGATAACTCTGCAAAGCAGATAGGTTATGTGTAACCATTATGACCGCTGTGCCTTGGTCAGAAACAGAACGTAGCAATTCTATAATGCGGTCTCCAGCTTGGCGATCAAGGTTGCCTGTTGGTTCATCTGCTAAGATGATTTTTGGATGATTGAGTAGAGCACGAGCAATGGAAATACGTTGCTGTTCTCCTCCAGATAATTCATGTGGAAAATTGTTAGCCTTTTCTATTAAACCGACAAGTGATAAAACTTCCCCAATACGCTGTTCACGATCAGCTTTTTTCTTTTTTCCAGTAGAGCGTAAAACTACATCCAAATTATCGTGTACTGTCTGTTGTGCAAGTAATCGAAAATCTTGGAATACTATGCCTAAACGTTGTCGAAGAGCTGGGAGATGTTTTGGTTTAAGTTTGCATAAGTCTTGTTCCAGTACAGAGATTGCCCCTTCTGCAATAGGAAGTTCACCATATAGACTCTTTAATAAAGAGCTTTTCCCTGATCCAACTTTGCCTATAATATATATGAAATCTCCTGTATTGGCCTTAAAGTTTACTTCTTTTAAGATTTCCTTGTCGTCTAGAAAAATTGAGACGTTTTCTAACTTAATAAGGGGCTTGATTGTTGTATGTTCTTTTATATGTGAATTTTGTTGATCTTCCATAATAGACTTTCATTTAAGAGAAAAAACGTGTGTGCTTATATAATTATGTGTGGTAGAAACTTCTAATCTAATTTTAGAACAGCCAAGAATGCCTTCTGAGGTACTTGGACATTTCCAATTTGCTTCATTCTCTTCTTACCCCGTTTCTGTTTCTCTAAAAGTTTACGCTTACGACTGATATCGCCACCATAACATTTGGCCGTAACGTCTTTTCGTAATTGTTTTACTGTTTCTCTTGCTATAATTTTGGCACCAATCGCAGCTTGAATGGCAATGTCAAACTGTTGTCGGGGTAATAATTCTTTTAATTTTTCGCACATTCTCCGCCCAAAATTGACTGAATTATCAGCGTGAGTTAACGTAGAAAGTGCATCGACTGGTTCGCTATTAAGTAAAATGTCTAACTTGACTAGTTTAGATTGTCTAAATTCTATAGGATGGTAGTCAAAAGAGGCATAGCCTTTTGAAATAGACTTTAATTTGTCATAGAAGTCTACGACAATTTCAGCTAAAGGCATATCATAATAGAGCTCAACACGATCACCGGAAACATATTCTTGCTTTATCAACTCGCCTCGTTTGCCTAAACATAGAGTCATAATAGATCCGATATAATCAGTCTTTGTAATAATAGAGGCGCGAATGTAAGGTTCTTCGATATGCTCAATCTCTGTGACGTCAGGCATGCCTGCTGGGTTATGGACTTCCAGCATATTTCCGTGGCGATCAAATACGTGATAGTTTACATTAGGAACAGTAGTAATGACATTCATATTAAACTCACGATCTAAGCGCTCTTGAATGATTTCCATATGAAGTAGGCCTAAGAATCCACATCGGAAGCCAAATCCTAAGGCTACAGAGGATTCAGGTGAAAAGGAAAGAGAAGCATCATTGAGTTGTAGTTTTTCCAAGCTGGTTCTTAGATTTTCAAAATCTTCAGGCTCTACGGGATAGACGCCAGCAAAGACCATCGGCTTTACCTCTTCAAAGCCTTCAATCGCTTTATCACAAGGATTTCCTATAGACGTAATTGTGTCTCCGACTTTAACTTCTGTCGCCGTTTTTATGCCACTCACAATGTAGCCCACATCGCCGCAATGTAGAATGCTACGTGGAACGAGATCCATCTTTAAGACGCCAATTTCATCTGCAGTGTATTTTTCTTTTGTGTTGACGAAAATGACCTCTTCTCCCTTTCGTATTGTCCCATTTATGATCTTAAAGTAGGCAATTATTCCGCGGAAGGGATTAAATACGCTGTCGAAGATCATAGCCTGCAGTGGTTTATTTTCATCACCTTGAGGAGGGGGTATCTGCTTAATGACAGCTTCTAAAATGTCTGTAACACCTTCACCTGTGCGGCCAGATGTATGGATGATTTCTTCCCTCTTGCATCCTAGAAGCTCTATGATTTCGTCCTCAACTTGTTCAGGCATAGCGTTGACCATATCACATTTGCTAAGGACGGGGATAATCATCAAATCATGTTCAATGGCCATGTATAAATTTGAGATAGTCTGAGCCTGTACGCCTTGTGTGGAGTCCACCAATAAGAGGCATCCTTCGCAAGCTGCAATACTTCGAGATACTTCATAAGAGAAATCAACGTGTCCCGGAGTATCTATGAGATTGAGCGTATAGGTTTCTCTCTCAAGTTTATATTCCATTTGTATGGCATGGCTTTTGATCGTAATACCGCGCTCTTTCTCCAAATCCATATCGTCTAGCATTTGGCCTTCTGTTACTTTTATTGTCTGCGTGAACTCTAACAGACGATCAGCCAAAGTGCTTTTACCGTGATCGATGTGTGCAATAATGCAAAAGTTGCGAATGTTCCTCATATAAGTGAGATAAAGAAAAATCTTTAGTCAAATAATTCTGCTGCTTGAAAGTTTACAGAGTGCTGTAAGTCTTTATCGCTAAGCTTAATGATGTTTGGGTCTTGAATAGGCCACTCTATAGCTAAAGTAGGATCATCAAAGCGTATGCTCGCTTCTGTTGATGGCGAGTAAATGTTATCTACTTTATAAGCAAAAACTGCCGTTTCGCTCGTAACCTGAAAACCGTGAGCAAAGCCTCGTGGAATAAATAATTGTCGCTGGTTCTTATCACTGAGCTCTACAGCAACATATTTCCCAAATGTGGGAGAAGAGCGCCGTAGATCCACTGCTACGTCTACAACACACCCTTGAAGTACACGCACCAATTTTGCTTGTGATGTATCTCCTTTTTGATAATGTAAGCCTCTAAGTACGCCAAGAGATGATTTTGATTGGTTATCCTGAATAAAGTTTACTTCATATCCGATAGCCTTGTCAAAATCAGCTTTGCGCCAAGTTTCCATAAAATATCCTCGTGCGTCTTCAAAAACGCGAGGTTCCAAGATATATACTCCGTTTATTGCTGTTGGAATGTAGTTCATACCAAATTAATTTTGTAGATAACCTTTTACGGCTTCGTTTGATTTGTTATAAAGTTAAGGCATCGAAGTGGGGGAGGTAAACTGTGCCACTAACTTCTCGTCTACTACGTCAAAGCGTATTGTTTGTGGCTGCCCTGTTTTATCTTGCGTCTCATTCATAATAAGATCGCAAATTGCATCTTCGATGTTGGATTGAATAGAACGCTTAAGTGAGCGAGCACCATAATGTACATTAAAGCCTTTCTTGACCACATAGTCTTTAGCCGCAGACGTAAGCTCAAGCGATAACTGCATTTTTTCTAAGCGCTCCTTTAAAGCACCTATTTCTAGGTCTGCAATTTTTCCAGCGTCCGCTTCTGTTAAAGGATGGAACGTGATGATATCATCTAGTCGGTTCAAAAATTCTGGCGAGAATTGCTTTTGTAGGGCTTTGCGGATAATCTGTTCCACCATTTTTCCATCAGTATCATATGTAGTGGTTTCTTTGAAGCCTATGCCTCTACCAAAGTCTTTTAATTGGCGCGTGCCGCTATTTGATGTCATAATAATAATGGTGTTGCGAAAATCTACAGTTGTTCCGTTGCCATCTGTTAGTCGCCCTTCGTCCATTACCTGAAGCAAGGTGTTGAAGACATCTGGGTGTGCTTTCTCAATCTCGTCAAGCAGAATTACAGAATATGGATGGCGGCGAACTTTCTCCGTCAATTGACCTCCCTCATCATAGCCAACGTACCCCGGAGGTGCACCGACTAAACGACTCGTGCTATATTTTTCACCATATTCGCTCATATCAATGCGAATCAGATCTTCTTTACTGCCAAACATCCACTCCGCGAGACATTTTACAAGATAGGTTTTACCTACGCCTGTCGGGCCTACGAATAAGAAAGTTCCTATAGGCCTGTCCGTTCCTTTTAAACCAAGGCGATTGCGCGTGATTGCTCTTACCAAATGGCTGATAGCCTCGTCTTGAGAGATTACTTTTGCTTGCAAAGCTGCTTTCATACCTCTTAAGCGTGTGCTTTCATCTTGCGCCATACGTTGTACAGGGATGCCGCTCATCATAGATACGATAGTAGAAATATCTTCTGCTGTCACCGTAGGGCGGTCTTCTTTGAGGGAGTCAATCCAGTCTTTATTGGCGTGTTCCAATTTATCCGTCAACTGAGCAACTTCATCACGCAGGTTTGCTGCCAACTCATAGTTTTGAGCCTTCGCTGCTTCTGTTTTATGTCGCTTTAAATCAGCAATGCATTTCTCTAATTTTTCAATATTCTCTGGCACTTTCACACCGGAAATATGCACGCGGCTTCCAGCTTCGTCCAAAGCATCTATTGCTTTATCAGGCAATGCTCGATCACTAATATATCGAGCTGTAAGATTGACGCAAGCTTGTAATGCCTCGTCTGTATAGGACACATTATGGTGTTCCTCGTATCTTTTTTTCAAGTTACGAAGGATTTCTAATGTCTGTTCTAGTGTTGTAGACGCCAATTGAATCTTTTGAAAACGTCTTTCTAGTGCACCATCTTTCTCTATAGTCTTTCGATATTCATCAGTTGTTGTGGCTCCAATACATTGGATTTCTCCACGTGCTAAAGCCGGCTTTAGAATATTTGCAGCATCGAGACTTCCGGGTGCAGAACCTGCGCCGATAATTGTATGGATTTCATCTATGAAAAGGATTATTTCACGATGTGCACGCAATTCTTTGATCAAGCGCTGCAAGCGATCTTCAAACTGTCCTCGATACTGTGTTCCAGCTACGATACTTGCCATATCTAAGGCTACAATGCGTCTATGCTGTAAGACGCGAGGAACCTTACCAGATACAATCAAGTTGGCAAGTCCTTCTACGACTGCACTTTTTCCTACCCCAGGTTCGCCAATGAGAATTGGATTATTCTTTTTGCGTCGACTTAAGATCTGTGCAATGCGTTGTATTTCATTCTCGCGTCCGATAACAGGATCTAGAGCTTCATTAGTAGCCAACTTTGTAAGGTCTGTTCCAAAGTTATCTATTACGGGAGTGTCGCTTGTCTGCTTATCACGAGTTGCAGTTTCGTTATGTTTGTTATTGCTTTGTGGCTTCTCATCCGGAAAACCTTCAGGCGCATCATCTGCTAAACCAAATCCGGCACTTACTTCTGATGTAGGATTTAGCAAAGATACAATACAACTATAAGTAATATTGTTTTGATGCAGTATTGGCAGACATTTATTATCCTTATCTCGTAATATAGCTAACAAGAGATGTTTCTCATCAGCCATTTTGCTACCAGCGCGGCGCGCCTCTAAGACTGATAGTCTAAGAATACGCCTACAATTCTCATTTAAAATAAGATTGTCTAAAGTAGCATCCAATGTCTCAACAGAGGCAGTAAATTGATGCTCTATTGTATCGCGGAGGGCTTCTATTGAGACTCCGGTAGAGCGCAGTAAGTCTGTAATTCTACCATTGCTATTGTGGAGTAAACCGAGTAAAAGGCACATTTCGTCAACTATTGGTTGTTTAAAACGAATTGCCTCTGTCTTGCTATATGTTAGAACGTTTGTCAATGCCGCAGAAAGTTCGTAAGTCATAAATTCTTCCTCAAATAATACGTTGCAAAGATAGCATTTGAAGTTCGTAAAACCAAGCACAAATAGGCACATTCCAAGTTGTAAACCTTGCATATCTTCCAACAAGTGAATAAATCAGGTCGTAGGCCTGTCAATTTGCTTCCCAGACCTACAACATTAGTTTTTTTTGTGATCTTCCGGTTGAAGCTGAGAAAAATAAATTATCGCAAATAGTGTGCCGATTAACTTTACGACTTTCTTTGAGATGATATTTATTGTCTATGCACTTTTTCCCTTAGTTTTTTTACGCCTTTTATTCTCGTTTGGTGGCAGCAAACCATCGTATGCTGGCACCAAACAATCGTTTGCTGGCGTAAAATGATGGTTTGCCGTCACCAAACGAAAAAAAGCTAGGTCATTAATCGGTATATTGTTGTTTATGAAAATCTTGTATTTGTTTTATCGTAAATTTTAGTTCGTTTAAAATGTAAGGGAATTAAGTATATAAGTTTCTATCATGTAAAAGCAGGAAGAAAATAAAAATATTTTCCTCCTGCTTTATTAGAGTGTGAAAGGCTATGCTTTATTCAGTATCAAGACACCAGTCCTCTTTTGTCTTACGCACGTAAGCCGCGTAACGACGTTGGGCTGCCTCTTTTGTTGCCTTATATAGTTCTTCAGCTTCTTCCGGTTGTGCTTTACGCAAAGAGAGGAAGCGAACTTCGTTATCCAAATAGTCTTGGAACTTATCCCAATCAGGTGCTTTGGAATCAAGCGTGAACGGATTCTTACCTTCATCTGCTAAAGCTGGATTATAACGCCACAAGTGCCAATATCCGCATTCAACAGCACGAGCCTCTTCAGCTTGGCTACGTCCCATACCGCCTTTTGCCTTCAGACCATGATTAATACACGGAGAATAAGCGATTACAAGTGAAGGACCTGGGTATGCTTCTGCCTCGCGAATTGCTTTGAGACACTGGTTTTGATCTGCACCCATTGCAACTTGTGCTACGTATACATAGCCATAGGTTGTTTGCATCAAACCTAAGTCTTTCTTCGTTACGCGTTTTCCGGCTGCAGCAAATTGTGCGATAGCGCCAATTGGTGTTGACTTTGAAGCCTGACCGCCCGTGTTAGAGTAAACTTCAGTATCGAGCACCAAGATGTTAATATCTTCTCCACTAGCTAATACGTGGTCAAGACCGCCGTAACCAATATCATACGATGCACCATCACCACCAATAATCCATTGACTGCGCTTTGTGAGGAAGTGAGATAGCTCAGTTAGTTGCTTGCAAGTCGGACAGCCTTTTTCTGCCCCGGCTTTAATTTGTGGCTCTAACTTCTCTGCTGCTGAGCGACTAGCAACAGCATCATCTTTGCCTGCTAACCATTCTTCAGCTGCGGCCTTGAACTCTGCAGGAACGTGGTCGCTATCAATAGCATCTTGTAATAGAGCAGAAATGCGTTTGCGCATCTTCTTATTAGCTAATAGCATACCAAAACCAAATTCACAGAAATCTTCAAAGAGTGAGTTTGCCCACGCTGGACCTTGGCCTTTAGCATTAGTCGTATAAGGCGTAGAAGGTATTGAGCCAGAATAGATCGAAGAACAACCGGTAGCATTGGCAACCATTTCGCGATCACCAAAGAGTTGGCTGACTAATTTTACGTAAGGCGTTTCACCACAGCCGCTACAAGCACCAGAGAACTCAAATAGGGGTTGTGCGAATTGAGAATTCTTGGGATTTGTAGAAATATCAACAAGGTGCTGTTTAGATGTAACTTGCTTAACGCAATATTCCCAATTATCGCTCTGGGCGCGTTGCGTCTCAAGCGGCTTCATTATAAGGGCCTTCTCGCCCTTCTTACCTGGACATACATCAGCGCAGTTACCACATCCTAAGCAGTCAAGTACATTTACTTGTTGTACAAAGCGCATGCCTTTCATTGTAGCAGGAGCCTTAATCTCAAGACTTTCACCTTTAAAGCCTGTTGTTTCACTTTCATCCATTACAAATGGACGAATCGTAGCGTGAGGACAAACAAATGCACACTTATTACATTGGATACAGTTTTCAGGAATCCATTCTGGAACGAAAGCTGCAACTCCACGCTTTTCATAAGCTGCAGTTCCTTGAGGCCAAGTACCATCGACTGATACTTCATAAGCAGAAACAGGAAGCTTATCGCCTTGTTGGGCGTTGATAGGACGAGTTACTTTTGTGATGAATGAGGGTTCTTCTCTTACAACTTCTGCATCATCAGGTAGATTCTTCCAAGCCGGATCTATAATTAATTCTTTGTATTCGTTACCACGATCCACTGCTTGGTAGTTTTTATCAACGACGTCTTGTCCCTTGCGGCTATAAGACTTCACGATAAACTTCTTCATCTGATCAATGGCTAAGTCAACAG